>DATDAG010000072.1:0-6524 GCA_036525495.1 Anaerolineales bacterium | reverse complement strand
CATCCAGCAAGAGCGAGGCGAGGCGCTTGATTGATCAAAAAGGTGTGCGTCTCGATGGGGAAGTGCTGGAGCGCGGTGATGGTGTCTTCCCCCATGCAGGCGTACTGCAGGTTGGCAAGCGAAAATTCCTGCGGGTAAAGTAAATAAAAAAACGGGATGGTTGCACCTCAGGCCACTATCCCGTTTTGAAATCGTCTTCGCTGATCATCTCCAAAAAAGCTTTGACGACTTTTGGGTCGAGGATCGTTCCTGATATATCCTTGATGTAGGTAATGACTTTTTCCTCGGGCCACGCATCCCGGTAAGGGCGGTCTGAAAGCAGTGCATCCCATATATCAATCACCGAGAATATGCGTGCAGAAAGCGGAATTTGCTCTCCTCTTAATCCGCGCGGATAGCCGCTTCCATCCCAGTGTTCGTGATGGCAATAGGGAATATCGAGGGCAGGACGTAAATAGGGAATGGGGGCAAGCAGGTCGAACGCATATTGCGGGTGCTTACGCATTTCAACCCATTCCGAATCTGTAAGAGGACCCGTCTTTCTCAATATTTGATCCGGTACGCCCATCTTGCCGATGTCATGCAACAATACTCCACGATAGATGTTGACTATGTCATCGTCGCTGATGTTCATGTGACGGGCAAGTTGCATCGTTAATCTGGTTACGCGGCGGGTGTGGCCTTCTGTCTCTCGGTCGCGCAATTCGAGGGCGCGTGCCCAGCCTTCCAGCGTTGTATCGTAAGCCTGTCTGATCTCCTGGTTGGAGCGTTGCAGGTTATCGAACAATTGCGAATTGTCGATCGCGATGGCGGCTTGCCCGGTAAGCGTCTGCAGGAACTGCATCCATTCATCGTTGGGAGTAAAAGGTTTGCGGTGATAGATCTCGAACAAGCCTTTGATCTGTCCCTTTACGATCAGTGGGACGCCGATGTAGGTGACGAATCCTTCACGCATCAACAAGGGATCGCGCTTCGTCTCGTTCGAGTCCTGCAGATCCGGGATCAATTCAATTCTCCCCTTCATAACAACCTGCCCAGCCAACCCTTCACCAACTCTTGTCAACGGGCGGGTGGGAGAAGCGGATCGGAATCCCGCACTGCACAGGTAGGTCAGGCTTTGGAGTTCGGAGTGGTAGAGCAGGATATCCACCGCGTCTATTCTGAGATGCCTCAGCGTATGATCCATTAAGATGTTGAGAGTCACGCGCAGGTCCGTGGATGAAGCGATGGCAGAGTCGATGTCGCGCAGGGTGATCAATTTGCGGACCTGTTCCTGGCTTTGGTCGAAAAGGTCTGCGCGGTGAATGGCGTTTCCGGCAATCCCCGCCAGCGTGGTCAACAGGTTGATGTGGTCATCTGCATTTCTACTCGATTCGATCTGTACCATGATCGCTCCCAGGGTGCCTTCAGTCGAGTGGATTGGGATGCACACACCTCCGAGTCCCTGGATGATTGCCTGCTGGTTACCTTCGAAGAGAAGCGGGTCATTTATGAGGTCAAGCGAGATATGGGCTTCGCCAGTGACGAATACGCGGCCAATGATCCCGTCGCCAATTTTGAGTTGCGAGCGCTTGACATTGACGGCGGCCCCCCCTGCCGCGCGCTGTACGATCATGTTTATATGTGGATCGTGGATCCAGACGGAACCATCATTTGCGCCAAGTAGATCGAGTGCCCTGTCAAGGAGAAGGTTGCACATTTCCGTTTGTGACTGGGTTTCGCGCATGGACGAGGAAAGACGGTTAATGATCTCTACTTCTCTGAGGCGGCGCTGGGCTTCATCATAGAGACGGGCATTTTTTATTGCTGTCGCGGCTTGCTGGGCGAGGCTGCCTAGGAAATCAAGGTCGGAGGGTCTGTACTCATTCTCGATACCGTGCCGCCATACAACCACCAGTCCCGTCAACTGGTCGTTTTCAAGGACCGGCACTCCCATGATGTGTTCGTGATGGTTTGTGCCTGTACCTTTAATCGTGATTGCGCGCGGGTCATTGATCGAATCGTTTACGATCTCTCCAATCTTGTTAAGTGCAATATTGCCGAGAATTCCCGTTCCCATTTCCAGTGGGTCGTTCATGATTTCATCTGCTTCCAACCCTTGTGCCGCGATCGCATGCAGGCTTGATTTTGCCGGGTCGGACAGATAGACGGCGCTACTTTCACTGTTTAACAATTCCATCGCGTAAGTGGCGATCCTGTTGAGCACTACATCCAATTGTAGCGTGGCGGATATATCGCGCCCAACCTCGGCAATGGCGGCTGATTCCTGTGACCGGCGGATTGTCTCCTTGAACAAATTTGATGATTCGATCGCAACTGAAACTTGGTTCGCGATACTGTTCAGGAAACTCAGTTCCACCTGGTTGAACACGCCGTTGGAGCGGAGTCTCCAAGCGTTGAGTGTGCCGATGCACTTGCCACGTAACATCAATGGAGAGACCATCAAGGTTTCGTGCTCTGAGTCGCTTTCTGGCGTGCCTGAGAGATGAATCCTCCTCGGGTCACTGGCAATACGGTCAATGACCTCAGGTTTGCCATTGGCGACCACGCTGCCGGTGATACCCTCGCCGACTTTCATGGATTGCGCTAGTAATTTCCGACGGTGGATTCCATGGGCACTGATGACCTTGAGCGTGTTGTTATCATCGTGAAGTAAATATATCGCCACGTGGTTGGCGTTGAGGAGGTCCATGGCGCGCTGGCTGACTTTGTCAAGGACAGGGATGATATCCTGTGTGGTGGCGATCTCATTGGCGATATCCACCAGAGTTTCGATGATATGAGTGCGGCGGCTTTCCTCCTGAAAAAGACGGGCGTTTTCGATGGCAGTCGCGGCATGCGTTGCAAGCATTTCAAGAAGCGCCTGTTCTTCCTCCCCATAGGCGTACGGCTGATAGCATTGCGCCGAGATCATGCCAAGGATTTTTCCCCCAACACGCATTGGAATTGCCACTACCGATTGCACGCGCTTTGGTGAACCGAATCGTACAGCATTCCTCTGGGCAATCTCTATTTCATCTCGTAGAATAAGACTCTGACCGCTGTTGATGACATCGGCTGTAAATCCTTTGTGGGCTGGCACATTCTGAGGCGCAATGCGTTGTCCCTCTTCCACGGCATAGACGGACGTGATGTAATCCTTTATTTCATCGTGCAGTGTAATCAGGAAAACATCACACGGCATCAGTTTTTCAGCGGCTTCGTGTATGGATTTGTAGATTTGCTCAGGGTCCTGGGTGAAGCGGACAATGTCTTGGCTGATGCGATGTAAAACAGCGCGGCGTTCCGATGCCCTCAATGCATCTTGGTAGAGTCTCGCATTTTCGATGGCAATCGCCGCCTGGTTTGCGATAATAAATGCAAATTCAGCATCTTCCGGCGAATAGCGATTTGTGGCGCGGCTATCCAGCGTGGTCAGTCCGATTGCATATCCCTTGTATACCAGGGGGATTACCATGAACGAATTCACATCTTCAGCCCCATCGAAAAATTTGTAGGCAGGATCCTGGTTCGTGTCATTGACCAAAACTGGCTTCATGGTTTCCAACGCGCGTTGTTTCAGAGGGGATTCTTCCAGGCGGAGAGTCTGTCCTGCAAACAACACTTCCGGATCGAACCCCATAGTAGCTGTAATGTTCAGATTGTCGCCTTCTATCAATTGGATGGTTCCGGAATCGCTCGGGATCAGGCTGAGCATGTGCTGAAGGATCGTCTGCATGACCTCATCCAGTTCCAGTGTGGAGGTGGTAACGCGCATCAAATCCAGCATGGATTCTTCGCGCTTGCGTTGTTCCCTTTCTGCCTCGAACAAGAATGCATTCTGGATCGCGACTGCAGCAGAATTAGCAAAGGTTTGCGCAAGCGTGGCATCTTGCCGGGTGTAGGTATTGACCCGATGGCTGTCGAAGTTGATGAATCCGATGACTTTTTCCTGTGCGATCATAGGAACGCTCATCCAACCGCGTATTTTTTCAGACCCTTTCCATTTCTCGAATTGTGGGTCATTCTGTGCATCCGATATGATAAGCGATTGCTGTGTGTTGGTGAGCCTCAACCATTTCACCGAGCTTGGAACCACCAAGCCGACCATGTTGTCTTCTTCGGGAAATCCTCTTGTAGCGACGATTTCCATATCGCCATCTCCGATCCGGTAGAAGATGGATGCGCTGTCATAAGGCACGATCTTGTGGACAGAGTCCAGTATTTGATTGAACAGTGGCTCGATCTCGATGTGTATGCTTAGCGATGCAGTCGCTTCCCGTAAAGACTCCGCTTCTTCGCGGCGCCTGCGTTCTGTTTCATACAACCTCACATTTTCCAACGCCGTGCCCAGAGTGCCAGCCACAGTCCCCAGGAACTGCTCATCCTCCTCGTCAAAAGCATCCAGTCTTCTGCTCTCGACGTTGAATACGCCGATGATCTTCTTGTTGACTCTTATGGGAACACATAATTCAGATCGTATATCCGTAGTGATTTCGATAAAAAGTGGTTCACGTGAGATGTCCCCAAGTCGGATCGGTTTTCCAGATCGCACGGATTTTCCAGTAACACCCTGGGTGATGGGCACACCACCCATCCAATTCTCGACATTTGCCCCAAAATAGGATGGATGAGGCGTTAATGTATCCCCCTGCCTGTTGAGCATGAGCACACCACTCACCTCGTTGTAGATCGTAGAGACGATCTTAACAACTCTTTCGATGATTTCGTCTTCCGAAGAACTTTCTGTGCCTGCAAGCGTGATGGCATTAAGAACCCTTAATTCCATCAGTTGCCTTTGCAGAGCGACTTCGTTTTCTTTTTCCTTTGTAATGTCGATCAGAATCCCCTGCCAATAAAGGGGATTATTATTATTGTCATAGATGAGATCTGTGTCTTCCTTGATCCAGATCACTTTCCCGTCTTGCCGTATAAAACGATATTCCTGTTTAAAACGATGCTTGTCTCTAAAGGATTTTCTGTCTGCTTCTAGAATGCTCTCCTTGTCGTGTGGGTGCAAGTGGTCTTCCCATCTGAACGAATCTGAACGCCATACTTCCGCGGAAAATCCGGTCAATTCTTCGATGCGGGGACTGATATATAATGTCGATTCATGTTCTTCTACGGTATCCAGAAAGACAACAGCAGGGGTTTTCTCTATCAGTGACTGGTATTTAATCTCAGCTTCATGTTTAGCGGCTTGTTCGCGACCAAGGTTGTTCTGAGCCACTGCATTTGTGATGACAACCGGCAGACGGTGCAGGTAATCGCTCTGCTTGACGAGATAATCCACGGCACCTGCCTTCAGCGCTTCGACTGCAACCTCCTGATCGCCTTGCCCGGTCACTAATATGACAGCAGGCGATACCTGCATTTGCTGGATCCTCTTAAGTAGTTCCAACCCCGACCCATCCGGCAGTCGATAGTCGGTCAATACGACGTCGATACCTGTCTCCGCTTTCAGGATTTCAAGCGCACTTTGGAACGACTCGCAATGAAGCAGGACAAAACTCTCCTTGAGGTTATTCTCCAGGGTCCGTTGTGCCAGTTCAACGTGAGCAATTTCATCTTCGACATACAAAATTTTCATTAATGCCAATTCCAAAAAATGAAAACCCGTCTCGATTCTTCAACCAATATAACGGGAATTATATAACAAAGTCCTGTAAGCTTGTGTGAAAATATCATGTCCATTTCCCCTAAAAAACAAAAGACGCATCATCGCGTCAGTTGTAAATAACAATTCATCAAGAAATTACTAGAGGCGTCGAGGGGATTCGAACCCCTGAATAAGGGTTTTGCAGACCCTTGCCTTACCACTTGGCCACGACGCCATCTGGAAAAACAAGAGCGGGCGATGGGATTCGAACCCACGACCTTCTCCTTGGCAAGGAGACGTTCTACCACTGAACTACGCCCGCTTATTCGGCAGACTTACGCCGAGAGTGCCGAGACACAGAATCGAACTGTGGACACCGCGATTTTCAGTCGCGTGCTCTACCAACTGAGCTATCTCGGCATGTATTCTGTTGTTAAGCGTGCGGAATTTTACTTTGGGATAGAGGGATTGTCAAGCAAGGCATCTTGATAGTTAGGGCAATCGCATCTAAATAGCAGTAGAGAGAACCTTGAGGAGGTAATCTTCTTTCCAAGCGGCTTGGAGTTGTTTGGCATGGATACCGCCTTTAGCTGTTTTCTCCTGCTTGAGCAGGTTGAGGGCAATATGACGCAGGACAGCCAGGTTTTCAGGAGCTTGATCCTTGCGTACTCGGCTGAGATCTTCCTTCAAAGCCACATCCAAGACCCAATGCAGTTCATTTTCAATGGCCCAATGTCTGCGCACAATATGCAGTAATTTTTCTGGTTCGCTGGGCAGACTGGAAATATAGTAACGAGTCTTTTTGGTTTGTGTGTCACCCATCATCCGTGTGCTCACCACAATGGCAATACTACGAAGCCCAACCCAGTTTTCTCGGTCACGGATCAGGTTGAGGTAGGCAGGGTCTGAGGTACACCAACATTCTCGAACTTCGATGCGTCCATGC
>DATDAG010000071.1:0-5473 GCA_036525495.1 Anaerolineales bacterium | reverse complement strand
CAATCCGCACACTGGCAAGCATGAACTTCTGAGATCGGCATCAAGAGTCCTTAAGATGTAAATTTTTTCTTGCTTTCTAATTTTACGCGCTTTTCGCCTTCCGCTTTCAAAAAACGGAAATAGTTTTTACATCAGTACTTACAGATATTTTACGATCTTAATCGCCAAGAAGATTAAACATTATTTTAGTGCTTTGAAAGTTTCAAACCATTCTTGTGCAGGCTTTCGATATAAAGGAGAAATAACAATTAAACCAAGTGAGAATTGTACAGCCATGATTATGAATTGATATTTGAACTCATCTTTGATGCCAATCAAAAACCATAAACTGCCAAAGACCCCCAATATAAAGAATGAACGGATTACGTTTCTGCACTAAGTTTTTCCCTTTGATGTTTGGAAGATAAGGAAAACACCTATAAGGAAAATCACCAATTGAACACAAAATAAACCACCAGAGAATTTACCGTTGTTGATTATGCCTAGTGTAACAGTGACTAGAAAACTGATTACAGAATAAACATAAAGGAGGAGTATCGCAGTTCTTACTAGATTCGGCTTTTGACTATTACCCGATGCTGGATTATCGTACGACATACTATTTTCTCCTTCTGATTTATAAACGCCCAACCATGTATATACTCGCCGTTTGACCTGATAACAGACTATGGGTGGCTAAAGTAAAAAGACAACATGGGTCAGTTACTCATACTATACGGATTTTTCAATCGTGTGTAACGTGTCGTTTGTCATGAAATCACGTACAATACCAGACATGATCCTCGCCACCCTATGTTACGTAAAACATAACGGCAAGACCTTGATGGCATATCGCAACAAAAAACCCAACGACATCCACGAAGGCAAGTGGAATGGGTTGGGCGGGAAGTTCGAGGCGGGGGAAACGCCTGAGATGTGTATCCGGCGCGAGGTCAAGGAGGAGGCGGGGCTTTTCATCCAGAACCCGCGTTTGCATGGGCTTTTGATGTTCCCCAAGTTCAAGGAGGATGACTGGTATGTCTTCGTCTTCACAGCAACCAAGTTCGAGGGGAGGCTGATCGAGTCGTCACCGGAAGGCAGACTGGAATGGATCGATGACGATAAACTGACGGAACTTAACCTGTGGGAAAGCGACCACGTCTTTTTGCCGTGGCTTGAAGATGGTAAATTCTTCTCGGCAAAGTTCGAATATGTGGGGGATGTAATGCAGGGATATGATGTAGTGTTTTACTAGGAGCCGTTTTGAACCAGAATCGCCTCGGCGGCTCGCGGGTCGAAGCCATCGGGCCAGATGGTGGATGCGTTGTATTTGGCGTTGGTCAAGTTTGCATTCGAGAGATTTGCATCGCTCATGTTCGCACCGCACAAATTGGCAGTGAAGAAGGATGTCCCGCGAAGGTCTGCCCTGCCCAGATTGGCATTGCTCAAATCCGTCTCGTTCATTGTGGCATTGGACAAATTCGCTTCGGTCAGGTCTGCCCCGCTCAGGTTGCACCGGCTGAAATTCGTCCCGAGCAGGATCGCCCTGCTTAGATCGGATTCACTAAGGTTGCTGTTTGTCACATTGGCGCCTGTCAGATTGGCTTTGACACATTTGGCATCCTGCATGTTTGCATCGACCAGCCGCGCTTCGCTCAGATCGGCTCCCCCAAGGTTGGCTCCGTGAAGGTTGGCATTGCTCAGGTTTACCCGGATAAGTTTGGCGCCGCGCAGGTTTGCCTCTCGCAGGTTGGCTTCGTGCATGTTCGAATGGTTGAGTTTGGCGCTTCCAAGGTTGGTTTCGCTCAGATTCGCACCACCCAGGTTCGTCCCGCTCAGGTCCGCTTTGACCATGTTGCTCTTGCTAAGATTGATCTCTGTCAGTATGCTTTCGCTTAAATTGGCTTCACTCAGATTGCTTTCACTGATCTCGGCATTATTCAGGACGGCTTTGCTCAGGTCTGCCCCGCTAAGAACGGCTCTGCGTAAAACGATCCCGCGCAGGTTGGCTTCGCTGAGGTCGGCTTTTACCAGCCACAATGGGCCGGGACGGTTGATCAGGTCATATAGTTCATAATGGGTAAATTTCATTTTGCGTCTCCAATGCCAACTTTATCATTTTCAAGGGTATTATAGACTCAGTAATCGGATGATACAAGTCGCAATTCCGACAAAATCGCCTTCACTTTATGGGTCCTATGTCCTATCCGGCGAAGCGCCATACTAGAAAGTGAAGTTATAATGAATGCATATGTCAATTCTTTCAGGAAAGCGAATCATACTGGGGGTCACAGGATCCATTGCGGCGTATAAAGCCGCAGACCTGGCCTCCAAACTTACGCAATCCGGCGCGCAGGTGGATGTCATACTCACCAGTTCCGCCGAAAAGTTCGTCACACCGCTCACATTCCAATCGGTAACGGGACGACGCGCATACACTGATAACGACCTCTGGGGAAACGAAGCGCACGTCCTACACATCGGGATGGGTCATGCCACCAACCTGCTTGTCATCGCGCCATGCACTGCCAACACCATCGCCAAACTGGCGCACGGTCAGGCGGACACGCTTCTCACTGTCACTGCGCTTGCATCGCGATCCGAACTTGTGGTCGCACCCTCGATGGACGGCGGAATGTTCGACCACCCCGCCACGCAGGAAAACCTGGACACGCTCAAAAAGCGCGGCACGCACATCATCGAACCGGCAGAGGGACATCTTGCATCGGGACTCACTGGGATCGGACGCCTGCCCGAGACACATGAACTCATCGGGCACATCCGCCTCATTCTTGGCCGCCGAGGCTTGCTCGCGGACAAAAAGGTTTTGGTCACCGCCGGGGGGACGCAGGAACCGCTCGACCCGGTGCGCGTGCTTACCAACCGTTCCTCCGGCAAACAGGGATACGCCCTCGCCCAAGCCGCGCTGGACGTTGGCGCACATGTCACTTTGATCACCACACCCACTGCATTAACACCTCCTGTCGGTGCGGAGGTTGTTCGAGTGGAAACGGCTAAGCAAATGCTGGAGGCTGTGACGAAAAAGTTCCCCGAAAGCGATGTGCTCATCATGGCGGCGGCGGTGGCAGATTTTCGACCTGAACATGTTGCCGAGAACAAAATCAAGAAGGAGGGGGGCATTCCACAGATAAAACTCGAGGCGGCGGAAGATATCTTGAAAGCGGTGGCAGGCTTACGGCTTGTCCTGCCGTCTCGCACCGACGTGCTCGCGGCACGAACGGTGAGCGAAGACGAAGGATCGAAAGTGAAGCGGAAGCAGGTTGTGGTCGGGTTCGCGGCAGAGTCTCAAAATCTTCTTGAAAACGCGTCAAATAAGTTACAATCCAAGAAACTGGATTTGATCGCCGCGAACGACATTTCAGCCGGGGATGCGGGTTTTTCGGTCGAAACCAACCGCATCACACTATTATTTGCCGACGGACGCAGGGAATCATTATCGTTGATGAGCAAGACCGAAGCGGCTGAGATCATTGTGGAACGCGTTGCGGCGCTGTTGGAGTGAAATGCGTATTCTGGTAATTTCTGATGTACATGCGAATTACACCGCGCTGGAGGCTGTGTTGAACGATGCCGGCACAGTGGATGAGACGTGGTGCCTGGGCGATATTGTGGGATATGGACCCGACCCGAACGCGACCGTGGAACTGGTACGCGAGATACCCAACCTGGTTTGTATTCTCGGGAACCATGATGTTGCCGTGACTGGCAAAATTCCCCTTGAAGTTTTCAACGGCGACGCCCGCCGCTCACTCGAATATCACGAGCGCGTATTGAGCGCGGATAACATGGACTTCCTGCGTTCCCTGCCATCCAACCTGAAAGTACGCGGCGAAGTGAGCATCGTGCATGGGAGCCCGCGTGATTCGGTCTGGGAATATGTTTTGAATACCCTGTCGGCGCGTTTGAACTTCGACCATTTTACAACGCCGTGGTGCTTTGTGGGGCATTCGCATTTGCAGTGCATGTTCCAATTGGATACGAACACCGACCGCGTGAGCCTTTCACAGATCCGGGCCGGGGAACATTACCCATTGCACCCCAGGGCCATCATCAACCCGGGTTCGGTCGGTCAGCCTCGCGACCGGGACCCGCGTGCCGCTTACGCGATCTACAACACCGACGGTCACGTTTGGGCGCCGCGCCGCGTGGAATATAACATCCCCGAAGTGCAACAGCGCATCCGCGATGCAAAATTGCCTGAGAAACATGCCATAAGGCTGGCGGAAGGGTGGTAACCGTCATGTCTTCGGCGGAATGGGGGTCGGGAACTTTAGAAGAATAGATTCGTCTGTAAGGTGTAACCACCTTATGTTCATAAAGGAGAAGAAAAGATGAAAAGGACCTTGATCACAATTGCGCTGACAACTGTGGTTGTATTGACGCTTGTCGGTGTTGCATTGGTATCAATAACCGGCTATTCCGGCGGAGTTGCGCAACGCTCGTTTGGCGGCGGCTATGACGATTCGTACTACCTTGCCGAACCTGCCCTCGCTCCCGCGGCTGCTCCGGCTGAATTCTATTCAGACACGGGAAATTTCGAACTGGCTTACGATCAACCTGCCAGCGCTCTGACAACAGAACGGCTCGTCATCCAGAACGTGGACATGAGCATCGTGGTCGCCGACCCGAAGGCGCGCATGGGCGAGATCGCCGACATGGCGGTGGAGATGGGCGGGTATGTCGTTTCATCCAATTTGTATCAATCCACTTTTGGACCCAACAACATCGAAGTGCCGGAGGGCAGTATCACCATCCGTGTGCCGTCCAATCAATTGGATGCCGCGCTCGAATCCATCAAAGAGGATGTGGTCGAGGTCACGTATGAGAACCGTTACGGTCAGGATATAACAGATCAATACGTTGATGCGCAGTCCCGCTTGAAGGCAAAGCAGGATGCTGAAAAGAAACTGCTCCAGATCATGGATACGGCTGAAAAAGCCGAGGATGTGCTCGCCATCTATTTGCAAGTGCAGAACATCCAGACAGAGATCGAAGTATTGAAGGGGCAGATCAAGTATTACGAGGAATCCGCCGCGCTGTCTGCAATCAGCATCCGCCTGGTTGCGGAGGAGACGGTCAAACCGATCGAGATCGGCGGCTGGAAACTGCAGGGCACAGCCAACGACGCTGTACAGGATCTGATCCGCTTTACACAGGGCTTCACCCAATTCCTGATCCGTTTTGTTCTTTCATACCTGCCTGCCTTGATCCTAATCGCAATCCCTTCGTATGCCGTTTTCATCGGAGGGCGCGCGCTGATCCGCAGGTTTCGCAAGGCGAATGTGAATGTGGAAGTGAAAGAGGAAGAAAAGAAGTAAATTTGCCGTCACCCTGCCCCTCTCCCCAACAGGAGAGGGGTATAATTTTTTTAAATGGAAAAACTCGTTCACGACGCGCAGGAATTGTTCCACGTCCATATGACCGGACGGCAGGTGATGTCGCTTATCACATACGAAAAGGAATTGATCGAGTG
>DATDAG010000070.1:0-4898 GCA_036525495.1 Anaerolineales bacterium | reverse complement strand
AAACCAGGGTTTATTCAAATTCCAAGAGGTATATGGACACAAACCGATTTTTAGTCATCACCCCACCGACCCACAAAGAGTACCGCAGCCTCGTGCGTGGACTTACGAAAGCCGCATGGCCCGAGTTCATGCTCCATGATCGGGTCGCAAACGAACATTGGCACGAGTTGCTCGATAGTTTCGAAGAATATCAAGTCGCCTTGTTGGATACTAAAAACAACTACGTCGCGGCGATGGCTAACGGATTCCCGCTGAGATGGGATGACTCACTTGATAACCTTCCCGACGAAGGCTGGGATTGGGCGTTCGAGGAGGCAGTTAAAACATACAAACAAGGCATTTCTCCAAATTACCACTGTGCTATCCAGGTAGTCATCCATCCCGATTATCAGGGACAGAGACTGAGTACACCAATGGTCAAGGCGGTGCGTTCGGTCACCAAATCCAAGGATTTACAGGCATTAATCATTCCTGTCCGCCCAAGCGAAAAGGCGGTGTACCCGCTGATCAGCATTGACGATTACATTACTTGGAAAAATGAAAAGGGACTGCCATTTGACGCGTGGCTTAGAGTCCATGCACGATTGGGTGCGAATATCATTAAGACCTGTCACGAGTCAAAGACCATTCGTGGCACCTGCTCCGAATGGGAGGAATGGACGGGAATGAAATTCCCTCAAAGCGGGCAGTACATCATTCCGGGCGCACTCGTCCCCATTGAAATGGATGTTGAAAAGAACGAGGGTGTTTACATCGAGCCCAATGTGTGGGTGCAACATTCACCTGCCTAATTTATAATATCTGCATGTTATTCAAACGCGGTTTGATTCTAGCGTTCACCTTCCTCCTATTCGCCTGCCAGCCAGCCCCTCCCCCGACAGTTACGATCATTGACAATGACCGGTTCATTACGCTTCAAACGGACGAACGGGTTGTTTCTGCGTTATTAATTCAAGCCGGTCTGACACTTGGTCTTTCCGATACTGTTCTCGCAAATGGACTGCCAATCAACTCCCTCGATCAACTGAACAACAGCGATCCGATCACCCTCCAAATCCGTCGTGCAGTCATGGTTACATTGGTTACACCTGAAGGGCAAAGACAGATTCAAATATCAGCATTGACAGTAGGCGAGGCGTTGCAGGAAGAAGGGATTGTGCTTTCCCCAAGCGATAGGGTTGACCCACCCCTTAATTCACCAATCACTCGACCAGACTCAGGGCAAGACTCTAATTCTCTAATCTCCATCATTCCATCTCGCATCCTCACTATCACCGCAGATGGAAAAACCATGCAGGTTCAATCGTCCGCGCGGACGGTTGGTGATGCATTGTCTGAGGCGGGGATTCCGCTTCTTGGACTGGACCAAGCATTTCCGTCGGAGAATGAAGCGTTGCCGCCCGATGGTCATATCAATATTGTGCGAGTCACTGAATCGGTAATACTCGCGCAAATGTCCATCCCTTTTGAAAGCGAGTTGGTCGCTTCATCAGAAGTCCCGCTTGATCAAACACAGATCCTTTCGCCCGGCGAAAATGGATTGAGCGTGCAACGCATCCGCGTCCGTTATGAAGATGGGGTCGAAGTTTCGCGCGTCACAGAAGAGGAAACGCTCGTGCGTGCGCCAAAGACGCGCACTCTTGCATATGGTACCAGGGTCGAGATCAAGACCGCAGTGGTGGACGGTGTGACGATCGAATATTGGCGCGCAGTGCAGATGTATGCCACCTCATATTCGCCTTGCAGGCTTGGCACGAGCACGTGCGGCTCCACCACAGCAAGCGGCAAACAACTACAGAAAGGCATGGTGGCGCTCAGGACAGACCTGTATCTCGCTTTGCGCGGTCAACCGCTTTTCATTCCCAATTACGGGTTTGCCACAGTTGAGGACGCATGCGGTGGATGTGTCGGCAGGCCCTGGATCGACCTGGGGTATAGCGACAATGATTACGAAGCCTGGCACTGGGAAGTTACTGTCTATTTCCTCACGCCTGTGCCGCAAAATATAGTTTATGTTTTGGAATAGCATAAACATGATCAAACTCGAAAAACTGATCGCTGCCATCCTCTCCGCCGTCCTCTTCGTTATGATTGTTTTTCTGATCTGGATCTACCAAAACCTATGGAGACAACCACTCGGACCATCCCTCGCAACTCCTTATAAACTTCCCGCCACCTGGACTCCAGACCCGCTTCTTTCCACGCCTGAGGTTGATTTAGTTCCATACGCATTATCCGCGCCTGAAAGTGTATCCAAAACCATCGGTAAATGCGGAGGCGCTTCACCCATGTACATCCTCGTTATCGGGAGCGATGCGCGCGGGAACAACTATCTTTACGGGCTGGCAGATGTCATCCGCCTCGTACGCGTGGATTTTGTCAACCCAAAGGTAACCATTCTGGAATTCCCACGTGACCTGTGGGTCGAAATTCCAGACATTGCCGACAATCTCAACGGGCAGGATCACGAAAAACTTAATCAAGCCTATCTCTATGGCAACCCCGGCTTCGGGTACACAAACGACCCGGCGGGAGGTCCCGGTTTGTTGGCGCGCACGATCACGCTCAACTTCGGAACGCAAATAGACCACTACGCCGCCGTCAACATGCGGACATTCGAAAAGATCGTGGACTCCGTCGGCGGCATTGATGTCACGCTCCCTGAAACTGTGGACGGACGCACTGCAGAAGATACAAATGACCGCCTGCTCTTCCTGAAAGGCACACATCACCTCAACGGGACAGAAGCGCTCACACTCGCCCGCGTCCGCATCGACGGGGTATTCTCCCGCGCAGACAATCAGGACCGAGTCCTTTGTGCCCTGCGAAACAAACTTACCAGCCCCGATATTGTGACGAACATTCCGTCCCTGATACAATCTTTCAAAGGCGCCGTGCAAACTTCCCTCAGCCCGGAACACCTCAGTCAACTTGCCTGCCTGAGTGCTCAGCTTGAATCGCAGAACATTATCTTCACCAGTTTTCCACAACAACTCTTTGAGCACGACCGCACATATGATCCGGTCTTCAATAAAAACGTCTTCATCTGGAAAGTGGACCATGCTGTCCTGCGTGAATACATCGTGCGGTTCAACAGCGGTAATTGGCCCAACACGGTTATAACACACCAGGAAAAACAGGAAGGAGAACCGCTATTTTGCCAATGAACGAAATCCCTCCCCTAAACGCATCTGCCTTGCTCAAACAGTATGGCTTGCGCGCAGATAAAAAACTTGGGCAGAATTTTCTACAAGATCCCTTCGCGCTCGAAGATATCACCACTGCCGCGCAGATCCTACCTACGGATACCGTCCTTGAGATCGGTCCCGGGCTGGGCAGTTTGACGCGTTACCTCGCGGTGTCTGCACGCCAGGTCAATGCGGTCGAACTGGACGCAAACCTGATCCCGCTATTGGAGGCGGTCACAACGCCTTATGGCAACGTCCACATCACGCATGGCGACATCCTTAAACTTTCCCCGAAAGAGTTGGCTCTCGAACCGAACTATTTGGTCGTTGCAAACATCCCCTACTACATAACCTCCGCGATCATCCGCCATCTGTTGGAGAACGAACCCAAACCACGCCGTATTGTGCTTACCATCCAAAAGGAAGTCGCAGATCGCATCTGCGCGGAGCCGGGTGATATGAGCCTGCTGGCATTGAGTGTGCAAGTCTATGGCAAGCCGCATATAACAAAACGCATCCCTGCGAATGCATTTTTCCCTGCCCCCAAAGTGGATTCGGCTGTCCTGTCTGTGGATATTTATCCGCTCCCAAGCATCGAACCTGAACTGCTCAACACTTTCTTCAAAATGACCAAAGCCGGCTTCAGTCAGAAACGAAAGACCCTTCGCAATTCATTATCATCTGGTCTGCGTATCCCTACTGCTGAAACCGAAGAATTGCTCAGGAATGCCAGCATAGACCCAATGCGCCGGGCAGAAACATTGAGCATCGAAGAATGGCGGAACCTCTGCAATCTCTATAAATAATATTGCCTTCCTGCGGTTCACACAACGGAAGGCAAATGATCCTTATTCTTCAAATCTTATTTCATGCGGGCGGCTTTTCTTCCGCAGGTCACGATAATGCCACCAAACATCCCATACGCGTACCGCCGCTTCCAATTGGATCTTGAAAGACATCTTCGACTTCCCCCAACGACGGTCTGAAAAATGAATGGGGACCTCCATAATCTCGTATCCCAGCAGGTAGGCAACGTATGCCATCTCCACCAAAAATACATAACCACTCGAACGAATGCGGTCCAGCGGGATTCCCTCCAATGCCCTGCGCTTCCACATGCGGTAACCTGTTGTCACATCGCGCAATGGGAAACCAAGTATCGTCCGCGCGTACCTATTTCCAAATGTAGATAAAGCCTTGCGCCACAGGGGCCAGCGTTCGGCAAGCGAACCGCCTTTCACATAACGGGACCCGATCACCACATCACAAGACTCGATGCGACGCGCCATCTCCACCAGAACAGCAGGATCGTGAGAAAAATCCGCATCCATCTGGACCACGACATCTGCTCCAGTTTCGAAAGCCTTCGCGAACCCTTCGAGATATGCAGATCGTAATCCCAGTTTTCCCATGCGACTGAGGACTTCGATCCGTCCCGAATAATCCTCAGACAGTTCCTCCGCGATCTGCCCGGTCTGGTCCGGGCTGTTGTCATCCACCACAAGCAATGATAAATCCAGTGGAAGCGTAAAAAGAGCGGAGACCAGTTTGGGCAGGTTCTCCGCTTCATTATAGGTCGGCAAAACAATGGTAATTTTCACAACTACTTACTCAACAAATCCTTTTTCAATTGATCCACACTCGAATAGCGCCCAAATACTGACGGCACATCTGCAACTTTGATCGAAAGCCTGTCCGGTCGCTTCGATG
>DATDAG010000069.1:0-3155 GCA_036525495.1 Anaerolineales bacterium | reverse complement strand
AGCGGCGACTCGTACCTGATGCTGTTCGTTGGCTGGGAGGGCGTGGGACTTTGCTCATTCCTGCTGATCGGCTTCTGGTATGAGATGGACACGCTGGCGCGACCTTCGTGGGCGAACTCGAACGCCGCCAAGAAAGCCTTCATCACCAACCGCATCGGCGACTTCGGTTTTCTCATCGCGGGCTTTTTGATGTTCTGGTATTTGGGCTCGTTCCAGTTCGATGAAGTGTTCGAAGCCGCGCATCACGCTGAACCAGGGATCATTATTGCGATCACTTTGTTCATGCTTGTGGGCGTGGCGGGTAAATCGGCGCAGATACCTTTATACGTCTGGCTTCCCGACGCGATGGCAGGGCCAACTCCCGTTTCTGCATTGATCCATGCTGCGACGATGGTGACCGCGGGCGTGTATCTTGTCACGCGTTCTGCAGAGCTGTACATGCTGGTGCCTGCCGCTCAATATATCGTTGCGATGGTCGGCGCGGTCACCGCGCTCTTTGCGGCAACAATCGCCGTCGGTCAATACGACATCAAGAAGGTGCTGGCATATTCGACCATTTCGCAACTCGGTTTCATGGTCGCGGCGGTCGGCATGGGCGCGTTCGTGGCAGGGATGTTCCATCTCATCACGCACGCGTTCTTCAAGGCTTTGTTGTTCCTTTCGGCTGGTTCTGTCATCCTTGGCTTGGAGCGCGGGCATCATCATGCCGAACATGCACACCATGAGAAGAAACATACAAAAGGAAAGAAGAAAGAAGAAAGCCATGCCAGCCATGATGAGCATGAGGTCTTTGACCCAGGCGACATGCGCAACATGGGTGGACTGCGCAAGACCATGCCTGTTACGTTCTGGTTGTATATGATTGGGACGCTTGCACTCGCAGGCATCTTCCCGTTTGCGGGGTTCTGGTCGAAGGATGAAATTCTGTTGGATGCGTTCAAGCATTACACAACGGTCTACTGGCTGTTGAGCATCGCCGCATTCTTCACCGCTTTCTACATGGGCAGGCAGATCTGGATGGTCTTCTTCGGCGAGGCACGGCATGAAGCCGCCGCGCATGCGGAGGAAAGCCCCAGGGTCATGACCGTCCCGTTGATGGTGCTGGCTGTGCTGTCCGTGTTGGGCGGGGC
Source organism: Anaerolineales bacterium (assembly GCA_036525495.1). Taxonomy (GTDB): domain Bacteria; phylum Chloroflexota; class Anaerolineae; order Anaerolineales; family Villigracilaceae; genus Defluviilinea. Next base: position 2,025 of record DATDAG010000069.1, on the reverse strand, counting down.
GCTCAACCTGCCCTTCAAGGGTTTCCATCAACTTGGTCACTGGCTGGAATACACATTGCATGAAGTAGAAGTGCTTGGATTCGACATGCAAGTCGCTGGCGTTTCCACCGCGCTTGCATTGTTTGCCATCCTGATCTCATGGCTTCTCTATGGACGTAATCCCCTCAAGGCGAACCAGCCTGACCCGTTGAAGAGACCGCTTGGTTTCCTCTTCACAGGCATGGAAAACAAATGGTTCGTGGACGAAGGTTATTTTGCAGTCATTATCAATCCGTTCAAGAGGTTGTCCCAATTCCTTGCGGATGTGATCGACTGGCGCTTCTGGCACGACTTTGTGCATGAAACGGTTATCGCTGGCACGTATAACTGGCTGAGCGATGTTGCCCTCAATCGTTACGCTGACCAGAAAGGCATCGATGCCTTCGCGAACGGCTTGGGCGTGTGGACGCAATCTTTATCGGCGACCATGCGCAAGGTCCAGAACGGATTCGTGCGCTCGTACGCGCTGTCCGTTTTATTGGGCGTTGTCCTTATCGTAGGATATTTGATACTGAAATAGTTGAAGGTCTAAGGTTTAAGGTTGAAAGTGAAAACCTTGAACCTTCAACTTGAGACCTTCGACTAAAAGGAACGAACATGGATTTTCTTTTGCAACCTCTCACATTGCTGACATTCTTCCCGCTGGTGGGCGTGCTGGTATTGCTCTTCACACCAACCGATAGAAAGGACGCCTTGCGTTGGATAGCGCTTGTCACAACTCTGGTGACGTTCGGCATTTCCATCTGGGTGTTGATGATGTTCAACGCTTCGAACGTGGACCTGCAGTTGGTCGCCAAATACAACTGGATTACCGTCGCGGGCTGGGACATTCAATACCATCTCGGCATCGACGGTTTGAGCATCCTGCTTGTTTTGCTCACCGCGTTCCTCACGCCGATCTCGATCCTCTCCACGTGGACAGCTGTCGAAGACCGGGTCAAGGAATTCATGATCTACTTCCTTCTTCTCGAAGTGGGCATGACGGGTGTATTCCTCGCCCAAGACCTGTTCCTGTTCTACATCTTCTGGGAATTCACTCTTGTACCGATGTACTTCCTGATCGGCATCTGGGGCGGACCGCGCCGCATCTACGCCGCGATCAAGTTCTTCCTTTATACGATGGCTGGCTCCATTCTGATGCTGTTAGCCATCCTGTGGCTCGGAATCTACGGACAAACTGTCTCTGTTCCTGACCTTATCGCGCAGGGCAATATCCCAACTAACATTCAGTGGTGGCTCTTCCTCGCATTCACCGCCGCGTTCGCGATCAAGGTTCCGATGTGGCCTCTGCATTCGTGGTTGCCTGATGCCCACGTTGAAGCGCCGACTGCTGGCTCGGTGATCCTGGCGGGTGTCCTGTTGAAGATGGGTACCTACGGCTTTGTGAGATTCAACCTGCCCCTGTTCCCTGAAGCGGCGCTCAAAGCCGCCCCATGGATCGCGCTCTTCGCCACCATCGGCATCATCTACGGCGCGATGGTTTCGTATGCCCAATCGGATGTAAAGAAACTGGTTGCGTATTCATCTGTCAGCCACCTCGGCTTCGTGATGCTCGGTCTCTTCGCGATGAACCCCGAAGGTATTGCTGGCGGCATCCTGCAGATGATCAACCATGGTCTCAGCACTGGCGCGTTGTTCCTCCTCGTCGGTATGATCTACGAACAGACCCACACCCGCGAGATCAAAGTCTACGGCGGCTTGTGGAAGATCACGCCTGTCTTCGGCACGGTCATGCTCATCGTCGCGCTCTCCTCGATGGGTCTGCCTGGCTTGAACGGCTTCGTTGGCGAGTTTACCATTTTGCTTGGCGCTTTCGGCTCGCAGTCAATCGGTAACAATGTATACGCCATCGTCTCCGCCCTCGGAGTCATCATGGCGGCTGTCTATATCTTGTATATGTTCCAGAAAATGTTCCTCGGACCTCAAGGTGAAATCGTGGAAGAAGTCAAGAAACACGGACACGCCATCCGCGACCTCAATTGGCGT
>DATDAG010000068.1:0-7347 GCA_036525495.1 Anaerolineales bacterium | reverse complement strand
GACACGAGCTTTCCACCGTCAATAGAATCGAAACAACTCCCGATGCCAGCGCAACAGTGTGTCTGGCTAAACTATGTGAAGGGATTGTTTCCGGAACTTCGTGAAATGAGAAAGAAGTACGAGGCAAAAACGGTCAGGATTGGTGAGCTGAGGTTGCTTGATCTGCCGATTCAACACGATCAATTGTTGGCATAACATGGCGTTCTCCACCATCAGATCAGCACGGCTTCAAGTTAGATCTGAAAGGTATCCCGAGATTAAGGCCGGGGTGGCAGGTTGTACCCAGTGTTTGATGCGCTCTTGTATCCTGTGAAGAAATTTGCCCAGGAAATTATGAGATGAGTGTAAAATCGTATGATACTCCTCCTTTACTTCACAAATCCGGGCGGATGAGCCTAGTAGCCGGCCCGTTTGGGCGGCTTTACTGCCGTCCCGACCGCAACAGTGACTGGAAAAGAATACATCAAGTCAGGCAGAGAAAATGGACTATTCAACAATCATCGAGAATTTGAAACGGGCATCGTTATTTGATCTGTATAGATTGAGTGTTGCAATCGATCACCAGTTGGAGAATCCACAACGGATTGCCGAGGTCAAAAAACATATTAAACCCGGTCAAACAATCAGCTATTTTGAGCCCACAGAGAACAGTTTGATCGAAGCCAAAGTAATCAATCTAAAGAGAACTAAAGTATTGGTTGAAAACACGCATGATCAGCAACGGTGGACGATCCCTTTGTATTGGGTTAACCTGGATGAAGTAAACACGGACATAGTCACTTCATCCGGAAAGAGGTTGGATAAAAGTCAGCTCAGGGTTGGTGACATGATAGGTTTTCGAAATAGGCAAAATATTGATGTGCATGGCGAAATCATTCGATTGAATCAAAAGACAGTGACAATCAAGACAGACACGGATAAGGAATGGTTGGTTGGGTATGAATGGTTACACTTGATAATAGATGGAGAGCAAGAATCTCCGCATCTAATTGAATCTCACATTATGGATGATAAGTGAAATACCTGAATCAGTAAAAGCCACACACCCCTGAGTAAGTATGTCTTAAAAAGTAATCGTCTACTCATTAGTCACGCAAGCAAGGGTTCCGCTTTTTCGGTACAAGCGCGGAGCCAATCCTGACTGGTCGAACCCTCAATTATGAGCGTAAAACATAATGATACTCTTTTGGCCCTCTTTTATGGCGACACCTTCAATTTGATTTACCTCGCAAATCCAAACAAATAAGCTATGAGGCCAGCATAATATTTTATTTCAAGTAAAATTGAACTACGAGACCCTAAAGGTCTCCATCTTATTTGGAGAAAAACCAAATGCGAACTATTGGAACATTGCTTGGAATTGTATTGCTCTCAGTAATTGTGTTATCGATCGGCAGTGGCTTATTAGTATTGATTGCTTATGGGCTGGGCTGGGTTATCAACCAGGTCATGGATCTGGAAATTTTTCAGGCAACTGTGCTCAGCTTGGCGGGAATATTTATCTTTATAATTCTTGCCGACAGAGTCGTCCATGCATTTACGCCATTAGCCCCTGTCGACTTTGAAGACGATAATGAATTTGATGATGAAGAATTTGATGAGCTGGACAATTACGAAATTATGGAAGATGAAGAAGTGTTAGACAAACTTTACGCAGGTATTCCACGCTGGAGACGCCCAAGCAAAAATTTGGATTTTTCAAATACAAAGCCAGATGACCGCTGTCCATGCAAAAGCGGGCGCAAGTATAAAAATTGTCACGGGTCGAAACACAAGACGGTATAAGTACTTGCGAACCGACAGTTCATCCCTGACATTCAGGTGTGTGGGGACCTGTGCTGGCTATTCGGGTCATCCGTTTGGATTCGTGAAATAGAACCGTTCTCTTCGTGACAAGAATGGACATTTTGATCTATTTGTTTCTCAGCTGGTAGAACAAGAAATCAGCTCGGGAGATAAGGATGCAGTTTCAAAGCGTCAACAGGCATTGACGAATTGTAGTTTTCTCGACATACGCCGGAGGCAATCCAACTGGCAGAAAGATTGATTGACCAAAACGCAATTCCGAAACAAGCAACAGAAGACGCATTGCATATTGCCGTTGCAACTGTTAGTGGCATGGATTATTTGCTGACGTGGAACTTCAAGCACATTGCTAATGCAGCGATGCGCGCTAATGTAGAATTGGTTTGCAGACTCAACGGCTATGAACCGCCTGTGATTTGTTCTCCAATGGAATTGATGGAGGTGTAGGATGTGGAACGACCCAATTGTTGAAGAAGTCCGTAAAGTGCGAAACGAACATGCTGAAAAATTCAACTACGACTTAGGAGCTATCGTCGCGGACCTGAAAAAACAGCAAAAAGGCAGCAAGCGAAAATTTATCACGCTGCCACCTAAAAAGCCGACTGTGTTGCCCAAGGCGAAGGTCAAAAAAGGATAAACGAAAAACGGTCTCGGATATATATCGCCGGGACCGTTTTTCGTTGTGCAAAGAATATCCATTGCCAAGCCTCTCCAAATTCCAACTGTTGGCTACTTGGATCATACGCCTGGAGTTACGAATAAAATACTCTCCTTGTGACATGAGTGGACATCTGTCTCGACTTTCGTTCAATCCCCCGGAAATTGCTTGACTTGGCTTGCAAGTCGTAATAGAATTTTGCCGTCGCTGGGTAAAAGAATACCCTGTCGATTGCCGTAAACTAAATTCGTCGAAAACCACTCTTGTAGTTACGCTCCGCCGGTTCAATACCCGTCGGGACCGCAACGCGTAACTAGTTACCCCCTAAGTAACTAACTGGCGCTCAGTGAAAAACTCACGGAGCGCCAGTTGCGTTTAACTGGCGGGGAGAATCATTTATGGTGACTGAAAAATTCCAAACAAGCGAGCTACACCAAATCAATTTGCTGACCATTCAGGAGGTTGCTGATTGGGCCAAGGTTAGTACTAAGACCGTATATCGATGGATCGCCGACAACAAGATTCCCGCTATTCGCCTTGGAAATCGCACTTATCGTATTCCGGAAAAAGCAATCATCGAGTACTTACGAAAATTCGGCTATGACCACTTGCTTCCATAAGCAGCGTGCGCTCTTAAGCTATAGGGGTAGCATTGTGCCTGTGCCCAATACAGCGGATTATGATCATCGCCCACGGGATGTAGACTCAGGGTGGTTGTCTTGATCTCCTCGATGATCACCGGCTCGATATTGGCATATACGCCATCGATCCGGCCGCATACTTCCAATGGCGGGTCCGTACCTTCCACCTGGTGGGTGATCTCCACTTCGGTTTCATAGCCTTCGGGGCGGGAACGCTGTACCTGCTTATGGCCTCGTGTACCGAGCTGGGCGCGATCGCGCCTTTGAAACCCGCCTGCATGACAAATTCCACCAGGCTTCGAACAGAGACAATATGAGGCAGGCTGGCTTCAGCCTGAGGGTCATTAGCGGTCTGCATTTTGTTCAAAGGTTCAATATGAGCGCGGGAGACCAGGCGAATAAGGTGGAGCGAGGTAGCACTGGGTTGTTGGAATACACCAGGTTTTGCTGTATCCAGATGCAGCTTTTACGCCCGTTCCGGGAACAGGCGCCGATCCTAAAAGCCAGTAACCCTATCAGCTGCCTGCCCACCCCAGCCCGATACGCCCGCGTTCGAGTTCAAGTTTGACGATTTCCACATCGACGATGTCACCAACCTTGAGAACCGTGCCGTTCGGGATCTGTGTGCGGTGCAGCAAACCGTCCTGCTTGACGCCGATGTCCACGAAGGCGCCAAAATCCACCACGTTGCGGACGGTACCCTTGAGCTGCATGCCAGTCACAAGGTCTTCCGCCTTGAGCACATCGGAGCGCAAGAGCGGAGCAGGTGCATCGCTGCGGGGGTCGCGGCCTGGACGGACGAGTTGTTCGAGAATATCCTTGAGGGTGGGCACACCGCAGTTCAATTCCTGTGCCAATGCATCAAGGGTTGTTTGGGCGGTCAAAGCCTCCAGCGCAGGCTTACGTTCATCGAAGGTTGAAGCAGGTGAAAGTCCGGCGCGAACGAGGATTGCCTCCGCGATCTTGTAGGATTCGGGATGAATGGCTGATGCATCCAATGGATTTGTCCCGTTTTGGATGCGCATGAAGCCCGCCGACTGTTCAAAAGCCTTGGGTCCAAGACCACTGACCTTGCGCAGGGCTGCGCGTGATTTGAACGGTCCGTTGTCATCACGATGCACGACGATATTGGAGGCAAGTTTTGGACCGATGCCTGCAATGTGCGTGAGCAGGGCCGGGCTGGCCGTGTTGACATCCACGCCCACCTTGTTGACGACGCTTTCAACGACACCGTCCAGCGCATGCGCCAGCGCGGTTTGGTCGACATCGTGCTGATACAGCCCGACACCGATGGACTTGGGGTCGATCTTCACCAATTCTGCCAGCGGGTCCTGTGCGCGACGCGCGATGGAGACCGCGCCGCGCAGGGTGACATCCAGTTCGGGGAACTCCTGGCGCGCCAGTGCCGAGGCGGAATACACGGATGCCCCCGCTTCATTCACGATCAGATATTTGGTCTGCGGTGCATCGCGCGTCAGATCCGCTGACAGCTTTTCCGTTTCGCGCGAGGCGGTGCCGTTGCCAATGGTGATGAGCGTGACACGATGGCGGTTGATCATGTCCTGCAGGGTGTTGACCGCGCCTGCCCGGTCATTTTTCGGTTCGTGTGGATAAATGGTGGCAGTATCCAGCAATTTCCCGGTGGCATCCACCACAACCACCTTGCAGCCAGTGCGGTAGCCCGGGTCAATGCCCATGATGACGTGGTTGGCAAGCGGCGGCTGGCTAAGAAGTGCGCGCAGGTTGCTGGCAAAGACCTGGATGGCGTGGTTGTCGGCGCTTTCCCCTTTTTCACGGCGGACATCACGCTCGATGGCTGGCAGCAAAAGCCGTTCGGCGGAATCGCGCATCGCCAGCTCCAACTGATCGGCAAAGGGCGAGAGGATATCCTGCTCGAATTCGGACTGGATGGCGTCCAGCCAGTCGCGTTCGAGGATGTCCACGTGCACCCGCAGGATGCCCTCCTTTTCACCGCGCGTGATGGCCAGTGTCTGATGCGGCTGCAGGCGATCAACGCGTGTTTCAAACTCATAATACGACTGGTACACACCCCTCTCGTCCACCGCATCCCTGACCTTCTCGACGCGAATCCTTGCAAACTTGAGCGCCTTCCCGCGCACCTCTGCGCGGACGTTGGCATTGTCGCTGATCGTTTCCGCCACGATATCCCGTGCGCCCTGCAAGGCTTCGGCGACATCCGTCACCTGATCATTGAGGAACTGCTTTGCCAGTTCCTCGGGTGAGCCGTCGGTGGATTGCGAAAGGATCAGCTCGGCCAACGGCTCCAGCCCTTTCTCGCGGGCGAGCATGGCGCGCGTGCGGCGTTTCTTTTTATATGGCGCGTACAGGTCCTCCAGGGCGGTCATCGTCAGGGCTTCGTTGATGCTTGCGCGCAGCTCGTCGGTCAGCCTGCCCTGTTTCTCGATGGAAGCCATGATGGAGGCGCGGCGCTCATCCAGTGCCCGCACCCGGAGGAGTTCGTCGGCGATGATGCGGATCTGTTCATCGTCGAGGGAGCCGGTCATTTCCTTGCGATAGCGGGCGATGAACGGAACGGTATTGTCTTCATCCAGCAGCTGGATGACCGCGGTCACCTGGGAGGCTTTGACATTCAATAGGGATGCTATTTGTTCAGCGTGGGTCATGGCTGGGATTTTATCATGGGGCATATAACAAGGCCGGGATTGTATCGTATGATGGGAAGATATAATTGCCTGCATTGAATATTCGGTTTCAGGGAATGGGTATGCCTGTAATGATTGATCGAATCATTCGCAGCAAGCGCAGGACCATCGCATTGATCATGGAAGGCGATGGTTCGGTTACTGTGCGCGCGCCAATGAGAGCCTCCAACAGGCTTATTCTACAGTTCGTGGAAAAACACGCCAGTTGGGTGGAGAAGAAGAAGGTGGAGATGCGCGCCATGGTTCCATTCTCACCAAAACAATATCTGCCCGGTCAAAGCTTCCTGTACTGACCTGCCCCCAAAAATTGGATCCAAAACCAGTGTTAGTATTGGACCAGTTTGGGGGGCAAGTCAGATCGAACCCGGGATTCATTCATGGATCATCGCACAATCACCGTGATTGCAAACACTATAGAAGGCATACCGCAGGGTGGCGTGGAACTCAGGCAGATGGGGTCGCCGGTTGCCAACAGGATTGCTGTTCCGTTGGTGAATGCAAAATACCCATCCTGCACGCCTACGAGAATGGCAGGGTCGCTTATCGAAATTGCGGACCAAGCATAGCCTAGATCGACGTTGAGTCTGAGTTTATCTCCAATATTCATGACAAAGGTTTTGCCGTTATCCGCCATTGATACATCATACGTGACGGGTTGCGGTGGCGTTGTAAATCGAACGGTCAGCAATATTGATTGGACGGTACTTTCATGCGGTCTATCGGTTGCGACCAAATAGATTCGACCGCCATATGGAATATAGTATTCAATACGATAGACAATACCCTGGTCTACATAGGTAAATTTGATCCCCGGATAATCGTTGAAAGCGGTATCTTCCCTGACTGCATCGGGCACACTCTGCGCATACAGATTAATGATTTGATCTAGAGAGCGGGAATCCAGGCTAATGCTCAGGTAGGCAACGAACGGTTCGGGATTTGGAGGAGAGAAAATCACCTGTTTGCTCAAGTCGTTGGTCATGCCACTTTTGTCAATGCTCCAATTTCCCGGCAGGTTGAGTTTATATCCAACTGTAGAATTGTAATATTCCACGATGGGAGGCGGCGCAGTGACGGTAACATTCTCTTTCACCCATAACTCAGGTCCTACATTAAGGGAGTGAACGCCCTGCGCGAGATATTGACCGACTGGTCTATCCAGTAACAATTCACTGCCAATAAACAAGGTAATGGGATATTCCATCAATCTCATTTTGATCGGGTTGACGGATTGGTTGATGAGCTTGATGCGTTGCGCGGGATTCACAACGACACATCGTCCAGCCAAAGGCAAGCCGCTCGAATCGGTTCCAAGAACAATATTGACTGGATCGCCTTGTGGTTCTGCGCAAATTCCAGCAGCGGGGGTACTACTGTCCGGCGGTTTCAACACACCCTCGTAAGAGGATTGAAGGGAATCCAGAACAGCTTTCGCGAGATCATAATTTCCCTTGATATTGATTTCAAAATAGCGCCCATTGAGTTCCGTCAAAACCTGATGAATGATCCCGCCGGAACCGGAGACAAGAGTCAAACGCGCGGCAGGCTGATTCGCGAT
>DATDAG010000067.1:0-8272 GCA_036525495.1 Anaerolineales bacterium | reverse complement strand
GCGATATGCCACGGAGATCGGCTCCTCCCACGTGGACACATGTGAGGCGAGATCGTCCAGCGACATACACCCGCCCGCTTCTTTCAACACACTGACACTTGATTCAGCGATATCGCCCTGATAAAACGCTGACGCCCCTCCGCGCGCAACAGCCTCGAACGTGCGCGCCAAGCCAGGGTTGTGGAAGATCTCGCCTGCTTTTGGTCCGCGCCCATCGATGGTGAGTTCACTTCCATTCGGGGCAGAGGCAAGTTGACGTTGTGCACCGCGTCCCCAGAAATAGGATGTGAGAGGTGCGACAGGGAATCCATCACTGGTGAGTCGGATGGCAGGCGCAAGGATATCGTCCATCGAGAGCGATCCGTGCTTTGCGATGAGGTCACACCAACCCGCGCACGCGCCAGGGACAGTCACTGTGTGGGCGTGGAACGGAGGCAGGGATTCAGCGAGGAGTCCTTCGTTCTTCAGCCGATCAAGCGTCAGGGCGGAAGGAGTGCGCCCTGATCCATTGAGGGCGGTCACCTGTCCCGTATCCGCAGAATAGTAGAGGGCGAACATGTCCCCGCCGATCCCAGTGGAGGTGGGTTCGGTCACGTTGAGCGCGGCTCCCGCAGCGACGGCGGCGTCGGCAGCATTACCTCCCTTCGCAAGGATTTCGAGACCCGCGGCAGTGGCGAGTGGCTGGGACGTGGCGACGATGCCACTGCGACCATAGACAGGCGAACGGCGGGAAGAGAAGGTGGGTTGGGTCATTTAATCCTCTTTTTTTGGATGTTGAGGAATTTTAACAAAGAATTTGCTATTTCCCTTGACAAAAATCGGAATCTGCTTAAAATCATCCATACACCATCCGTATGGATGGTATATGGATGAAAACAGGAGAAATTATGGCAGATACCGAAAAAATAACCATCAACATGAGCGCCGTGGACTTGGGCAAGTTGGATTTGCTCGTCCAGGAAGGGCTGTATTCGAACCGCACGGACTTTATCCGCACGGCGATACGGTCACAATTGGAGAAACACCACCTCGAGATCCAGCAATCGGTCACGCGGAATTCATATGTAATTGGTGTGTTGGTGTTTAATCGCAAAGATCTTGAAAAGTACAAACAAAAAGGTGAAAAGGTCAAATGGACTATAGTGGGGCTGCTAAACCTCGCCAATGACATCACCCCCGAACTGGCGCTCGATGTGATCGAATCCATTCAGGTACGGGGGATATTCCAGGCATCAAACCAGGTCAAAGCCGCGCTGGCAGACAGGATCAAATAAGGATAATTACATGACTGACAACACATCACAAACCGTTCCCGAAAACTGGGCTCCCCGCTTCTTTACTGTTTGGGGCGGACAGGCAATCTCATTATTCGGCTCACAACTTGTGCAATTTGCCCTGGTCTGGTGGCTGACAAGAGAGACAGGCTCCGCCACCATACTTGCAACGGCAACCCTCTTCGCACTATTGCCACAGGTACTCCTGGGTCCCTTCGTGGGCACATTGGTTGACCGATGGAACCGCCGCAACATCATGCTGGTTGCCGATTCGTCCATCGCGCTTGCCACACTCCTTCTGTTCTACCTGTTCGCCACAGGGCTGGTTCAGGTCTGGCATATCTTTGCCATCCTGGTGGTCCGCTCGCTGGGCGGGGCATTCCACGGTCCTGCAATGACATCGTCCACCTCCCTGATGGTCCCGAAAAAACATCTCGCCCGGGTCGCCGGCGCAAACCAGACGCTTCAGGGTTTGCTCAGCATCTTTGCTCCTCCGCTTGGCGCCCTGCTAATCGAACTGATCTCCACACAAAACGTCCTCCTGATCGATATCGGTACCGCCGCGTTCGCGATCCTGCCCCTGTTCTTTATCCCCATCCCACAGCCTGCTCGCCACGCCAAACAAGCCAGTGGCGAGATCGAAAAGACATCCTACATGCACGACCTGCGCGAAGGTTTTTCCTACGTGGTCAAATGGAAGGGTTTGCTGGGGTTGATCATCCTTGCCATGCTTCTCAACTTCCTGCTGGTCCCCGCCTCCTCCCTGCTTCCGCTTGTTGTCACCAAAGTCTTCAAAGGTGGGGCAACAGAACTTGGCTGGACTCAATCCCTGTTCGGAACGGGTGTAATCCTGGGTGGTGTCCTGCTCAGTATTTGGGGCGGTTTCAAGAAGCGCATCGTCACTTCGTTTAGCGGCATCATCGGCATCGGGGTGGGAATTGTACTCATTGGTCTGGTTCCTGAGAATATGTTCTACCTCCTGCTCGCCTCTCAATTCCTGGTCGGCTTCATGCAGGTCTTCGCAAACGGTCCCTTGATGGCAATCATGCAATCCACCGTCATCCCCGATATGCAGGGGCGCGTCTTTTCCCTGCTCGGGGCGGGAGCCACCGCCATGATGCCGCTCAGTCTGCTGATCGCCGGTCCCATTTCGGATGCGCTTGGTATCCGCTTCTGGTACATTTTTGGCGGGTCGGTCTGCATTCTTATGACCGTCATCGCGTTTTTTGTGCCAGCCATTATGAACATCGAGGATAATCACGCGGCACAACCCTCGCCTGCTGCCGAATAAATCACTTTTCTCTGGATGACAAGCCCGCGTCTCTTTTTGGACGCGGGCTTGATTCTACTTAAGGAATATGACTTTCGTCCTGATTTCCCAACCCCATATTTTCTTCAACATTACAGAAGCAGTATCTGTTACGCTACATTTACGTCATAAAAAGTGAGAAAACCAGTGTCTGATGAGCAGGATTTACTGCAACGCGCATCGCGTTTCGATATTCAAGCCCTGGCGGAAATTTACGATACCCACAGCCCGGGCATCTATCGCTATGCCATGCGCCTGTTCGGTGATGTGACGCTCGCAGAGGATTGCACTGCCGAAACCTTTACGCGCTTCCTGAAATCGTTACAAGAGCGGCGCGGTCCAAGCGATCATTTGCAGGCGTATTTGTACCGCATTGCCCACAACTGGATCGTGGATTTTTACCGCAAGGACAGGGAAACCTTCGAGTTGGGCGATGCCGTTCGAAGCGAAGCAGACGTCCCTGAGGAGGAAGCGGCAAAGCGTATCCGCCAGAAGCAGGTACGCAAAGCCATCCTCCACCTGACGCCGGACCAACAGCAGGTCATCTCGCTCAAATATCTGGAAGATTGGAGCAACGAAGAGGTTGCGCGAGCCATGAAAAAGCCGATCGGAGCGGTGAAGTCCATTCAGCACCGAGCGTTGAGAAGTTTGCACAAATTACTGGCAGAGAAGAGTTGAAATGAATGACCTACACGAACTGGAAGCGCTTGTAAAAGAACGGCTTGATGAAATCAAACCCGTCCCTCCGCGCGACCAGCAAATGGCATCAGGCAGACGCGCCCGTTTTTTGGGCGAGGCAGTATCTGCGCAAGCACTCCCACGTCAGAATGGGTGGACATCAATTTTCAGAAAGGAGCGATATGCAATGAACGTGGTACTCTCGATCCTTGTCGTTATCGGTTTGCTGTTTGGAGGCGGGGCAACCGCTGTAGGTGCGGCGCAGGACGACCTGCCCAATGAACCTCTCTATGCACTGAAGACTTTAACCGAAGAACTCAGTTTGAAGTTTCAAAACAACGATGAGGCAAAGGTGAATCGGTTGATGGAACTGGCACAGATCCGTGTGCAGGAAATGGTGCAATTATCGGAAGGCGGCGAACCCATACCCGATCAAGTCCGGCTAAGGCTCGAACAGCACATCCAGCAGGCATTTCAATTCTGCGCAAACATGGATGATCCCGCGCTGGAGCGGGCATTATTGCGTATGCGTGACCGTCTACGGGATCAGGACCGCGACATGGACCGCCTGCAACTACACACACAGAATCAACTCATCACACAAACTCGCGCCATGATACAGGAGCGACTGCGGCTGGTGGAGGACGGACTGCTCAACCATGAAATGTTCCGTGAACGAGTGCAAAATGGTTTCCACTACGGGCAGGATGATGAACCAATCCCGCCTGTTATAGATGGCAACAGCCAGCAGAACGGTCAACCCACACAAGCACCCGGTGGGCTGAACCTTGATCCTGGTGGACCAAATACCGACTCTGGTGGACAGAATGCCAATCCAGGTGGACCAAACACTGACCCCGGAGGACCCAACACCGATCCCGGTGGACCTAATACAGACCCAGGCGGCAAAACAAATGGTTCTGGCTCAGGCGGGGCAGGTTCAGGAGATGGCAGCTTGAACGACAAAGACTCGAGTGGAAATGGAAAGCCCTGAGTAGAAAGAGGACTCCCCGTTGCAGGATGACGGGGAGTTTTTGCTTTATAAACAAAACATCGTCTCTGCACCTGTCCTGAAGCAGATTAGTCAAGACCACCCGCAAAGCGGGTGGCTTGACCTAGCCCTATAAGGGCTCTTTACTGGCAGCGCCTCAAGGCGCTGCTTTCACTGTCGTTCAAGCCTGGCGCACCGATTACTTAGCCACCCCTGAAGGGGTCTTCGGCTTCCTTCGTACTGATCCGATCCATCATCTGATCTTGCTTCTCTTGCTCCCGTACATACTTCGCAATCGTCGCTTCATTCAGCCCGACTGTGCTGACATAGTACCCGCGCGACCAAAAGTGTCGGTTCCCATACTTGTATTTCAAGTTCGCATGTCGATCGAAGATCATCAGCGCACTCTTCCCCTTCAGATACCCCATGATGCTCGATACACTGTATTTGGGTGGGATCGATACCAGCAAATGGATATGATCGATCATCGCTTTCCCTTCGATGATCTCCACTCCTTTCCACTTGCACAGGTCTCGCAGTATCTCCACTATGCTTTGTTTATACTTGTTGTAGACAATCTTCCTTCTATATTTCGGCGTAAACACGATGTGGTATTTACACATCCATTTCGTGTGTGCTAGACTGTTTGCCATGGAAATCACTCCTTCCTATATTTGGCGGCTTGAACTCTGCCATTCTACAGGAGTGATTTCCTCTTTCTATAAGTCCCCAGCTTCCACCCGCTTAGCGGGTGGTTTTCTGTTTCGGGCTACCGCCCTCAACTCACTAAAGTGATAAAAAAACAGAGCCGCCTCACGGCGACTCTGTTTGGTTCGCAAAACCTACTCAGTCTTACGAGACGGGCACAACATTGGCGGCTTGCAAACCTTTGGGGCCGTCCTCGACGGAAAACTCCACTTTCTGCTCGGCTACCAGCTTGCGGTATCCATCCGACTGAATGGCGCTGAAGTGAACGAACACATCCTCGCCTTCTTCACGACCGATGAACCCATAGCCCTTGGTGGCATTAAACCACTTCACGGTTCCGACAATACGTTCTGACATCTTTCAATCTCCTGCTGAGAAAAATTTTTGCCCGTCAATGACGCCTCGACGCCACAAACCGGGCAAGACGCACGCAAGGTTATCACGCCTGATTTTTCGTGTCAAGCCTTTTGTAACTTTTGTAACTTCTTATAAATTACGGCATAACGGGACGCCACATGCACCCACGGAGAGGATAATTTTGTTCGAGGGATACCCCTTCGGATGACCTCCCGCATCTCATCCGGACCATCGAACTGCTCCAGCAAAAGGACGCTCCTCCCCAACTCGAACGCCGCATGCGCGTCCGACCCGACCGTCCCTGGGATTTTGTGCTTGTCAGCAAACACCTGCGCATCCCGGTTGAACTGCGGATCCATACACCGCGAGTTGAACACCTCGATTGCGTCCACGTCTGGGAGAATTTCCAGCAGATCATTCTCCTGCCACGCGCCATTCCGCAGTCTATCAAACGGATGCGACACACTGATGAACGCCTCCTGGTCTCTTAGGCGCTTAACTGTCTCTTGCGGGGAAAGAAATGGAGGCACCTCCTCCGTCACGAACGCGGCAAGTATCTCTCCACAAGTGGTCATAATCTCCTCGCCCAAGATGACCATCTCCGGGGCCAGATTCTGAGCCGCCAATGCTCCCGCGATCGTGTTGTGGTCAGTCACAACCACCCGGTCAATCCCCTTGCGGCGGCATGTCCCAACAAGTTTTTGAGGGGTGGTAAGTGAATCCTTTGAAAAAACGGTGTGGCAGTGGAATTCGACGGAAAGCATGGAGAGATTTTACCGTCTTCTGTTGGCACATTAAGACATTTTGTTATAAAATGACAGGAACATGGAAGATTCTTCATCGTTCAGATCAAAGTGGTTGTTCATCATAGGGTGGCTGGTCATATTGCTGATATTGTACGGATGGCAGATCTCACGCATGGGCGGCATCCGAGCCAACTTGACAGATATTTTGCTTGACCTTGTATGCATTTTTCCAGCACTCCTGATCCTCTGGATGGCTTTTTTTGCCCAGTTTGTCCTTCCCGTCAGAACCTTTCGTGACCGTCAAAAGATTTTCGACCGCCTGCTGATCGATCTGTTTGGGGGACATGGACCCGCGCTATTCATCGAAAATGGAGTAATCAAGGAACATTCCGGGGAACGGTTGAAAAAAGGACCCGGCGTTGTCTGGCTAGACTCGGCAAGCGCAGCTGTTACGCGTACTCAAGTTGCGATCAAGCAGGTTCTTGGTTCCGGTGTACATTTCATAGAGAAAAATGAATTTATTGCCGGCACACTAGATCTACATACCCAGATTCAATCCCTTGGACCCAAGGAAACCGACAACCCATTTGCAGAAAAACCAGAAGATCAAAGTGATGAGGAATATCAACAGATACAGGATCGTCGAAAAATGGTCAGCGCCCTGACGCGTGATGGGATCGAAGTTATACCCAGTGTCTCTGTCATATTCAGGGTCGATACAGGGTTTCCAAAAGGAAACGAGGCGGGCTCCAGATTTGGATACAGGGCCGGAAATACCAGAAAGTCCAAGGAAAATGAGGAAAAAGACAAGGAGGCGATCCGCAAGGCGATCATTGGACAGGGAATTAATCTGAATTTTTTACCCGATTCCCCGCGCCGACGACTTGCCTGGAACGAACTCCCTGCCGCGCTTGCGGTGGATGTCTGGCGCGAATATGCGGCAAAGTTCACTCTCGACGAATTGTTCTCCCCCACCCAGACTGTTCCGCCTCCGCTCGAAAAGCTGCCGCAACCCTCTGACGAGGAGGTTGATCCATTAAGCCAACCCGTTCAAGTTAGCGCCACCCGCAATACCATTCAGGATGGTTTTGTAATCATGCTTCGCGAGATCAATCTATTGATGTCAAGGGCGATCAAGGGGCTTGAAGATAAGAAAGATGATAAGCAGTCTGAGAAACCTGATTTACCCAAACCATCTGATCCTGATACCAACAAGAAAAAAGAACCTCAAATGAAGACGGCGTTACAGGTGGTAAACGAAATGGTCAAGGCCCGCCTGACACAAACTGAAGTGGATATCCTTGACGACAACGGCAGGCGCGGGGAAGGCAGGGTTGGCAGTGATGAGTACAAGTTATTGGCAGAGCGAGGGCTTAAAGTCCTGAATGTAAGCATCAGTAACCTGAGGCTAAACCCGGCAGTGGACGAGCAATTGGTCAAGCAATGGTCCGCGACCTGGCTGATGAACGCGAGAGCAGAGAGCGATCAAATTGACCGCAAGCGGAATATCCTTGAAACGTCCGCCCGGGAACAGGCTCTTATCAAGTATGCAGAAATAATCAGCCGCGAAATCAATGAGTTGGCGAAAAAGAGAAAACCCGAAATCAAGGATTCGTTAAAGACCATACTTATGCGGACTCGTGCATTGATCCGCAGTGGCGAAAACAGCGACCAATTGCGCCGCCGCATGGGATTTGAATTGCAGGAAATCGAGGATATGATCAAGTGGGTGGAGGCAAACGGAAAATGACAGTTCTCACTTCCCAATCCAATACGGCTAATGAAACTGCCTGGCAAAAGGAACAGCGCTTGTTCAGCGAACTCTTCTTCCGCCTGCGCGATGCTTTTTTGAACAGACTCTTTGACTTAAGACCTGAAAAAGCAGTTCGCCGTATGCGATACCTGACTTTTTTGTTCCTCATATCTGGATTTCTGGTCAGTCTAAGGTATTACCGGTTAGAAATCTGGGCAGGATACATTCAGGATATCTTATATTATTTATTTGTTCAGACCCCTTACGCCCCCATTCATACAGGGGATCCATTCACAAATTTTTTCTCGTTCGGCTGGCAAGCCTTGATGGACCCTCGCGCGCTTCAATACCTGCCAATATTACTTGCCTCGTTCTTTATTGCGCTTCAATCTGCCGCCATTTATCTTGCAGATATTTTTGAACTTGAGGATGTGAGCGTCGCCCGCAGGTTTGTCA
>DATDAG010000066.1:0-3373 GCA_036525495.1 Anaerolineales bacterium | reverse complement strand
TTGTGCGAAGTTGCCTTTCTGCTTGTGTTCACGCAATGGTATGCCAGCCGTTATCTCTATTGGGGTGGACAGTTGCCATTCGCAGTAATGGTGACGTTGATCGTTGGGCTGTGGGGCGTGATCGTGGGAGTGGGGTGGTGGCATGACCGCAAGCGGGATGTGAAATTGTGAGTTATAATTCAGCAACTGAATTTTGAATTAGGAGAACACATGCCTACTGCATTAATCACAGGAATTACAGGTCAGGACGGGTCATACCTGGCTGAATTATTGCTCTCGAAGGGGTATCGCGTTGTCGGCGTTGCGCGCCGCTCGAGCACTGTAACGAACGAACGGATTAGCCACCTTTTGGATGATATCACGGTCGTGCAAGGCGACCTGCACGACCAGGGATCGCTTCTGGCTTTGATCGAGGAATATGAGCCGACCGAAGTGTATAACCTTGCCGCGCAGTCTTTCGTGCCAACCTCATGGAACCAACCCGCCCTGACGGGAGACATCACAGCAATAGGCGTTACCCGCATCCTTGAGGCGATCCGTTTTGTGAACCCAAAGATCCGTTTTTATCAGGCATCCTCCAGTGAAATGTTTGGCAAGGTACTGGAAGTTCCACAAAATGAGGATACCCCCTTCTATCCGCGCAGCCCGTATGGTGTGGCGAAGGTGTATGGGCATTGGATCACAGTGAATTACCGCGAGTCGTTCGATATGTTCGCGGCTTCGGGGATCTTGTTCAACCATGAAAGCCCGCGCCGCGGCTTGGAATTTGTCACACGCAAGATCTCGGACGGCGTGGCAAAGATCAAGCATGGCTTAGCGAAGGAGTTGCGCCTCGGCAACCTCGAAGCGCAACGCGATTGGGGCTTTGCAGGCGATTATGTCGAAGCCATGTGGCGTATGCTGCAAAGGGAAACCCCCGAAAGTTACGTGATTGGCATGGGCGAGACGCATTCTGTGCGCGAATTTTGCGAGATTGCTTTTGGTCACGTGGACCTGGATTACAAGGAATTCGTTGTCCAGGATGAACGCTTCTACCGTCCTGCCGAAGTGGACCTGCTGATCTCCGACCCAACCAAGGCGCGTACCGAACTGGGCTGGGAACCGGCAGTTACATTCAACGAACTTGTCACCATGATGGTGGATACAGATATGGAACGATTGGTTTCCAAGAAATAATCCATGACCGACCTGTCTCTTGTTGTTCCCGTCTATAACGAAAAAGAAAACCTGCCGCTGCTAATGGATGCCATCCACGCGGCATTGATGCCTTTGAACAAGACATGGGAAGTTATCCTTGTGGATGACGGTTCAAAGGATGGCAGTCTGGATGTATTGTCGGGGCTGTTCGAAAGGGATCCGCAACATGTACGCGTGGTGGTCTTCCGCCGCAACTTTGGGCAGACTGCTGCCATCGCCGCAGGGATAGATCATTCGGAAGGCGATACCATCGTCCTGCTTGATGCGGATATGCAGAACGACCCTGCCGATATCCCGATGTTGCTCGATAAACTCGACGAAGGCTACGACTTGGTCAGCGGCTGGCGCAAGGACCGCAAGGACAACCGCTTCACCCGCACCATCCCCTCCAACATGGCAAATGGATTGATCTCATGGGTCACGGGCGTACACCTTCATGACTATGGATGCACGCTCAAAGTCTATCGCCGTGAAACGCTTGAGGGATTCCGTTTGTATGGCGAGATGCATCGCTTTATCCCGGTTTTCGCGCACTCTGTCGGGGCGAAGATCGCAGAAATCCCCGTCCGCCACCACCCAAGAAAATTTGGCGAAGCAAAATACGGCTTGGAAAGAACCGTAAAGGTTGTCCTCGACCTGTTCACGGTGAAATTCCTGCTCGATTATTCCCACAAGCCGATGCGTCTGTTCGGCGGAGCGGGCGTCGGTTTGATCGGCGTGAGTATCCTTTTGTTGGCGTATCTGTTCATTCGTAAAATGGTTTTCCTCATTCCCGTCTTGAGTTCACCGTTCTTTCAGATCGGTGTCATGCTTCTTATCCTTGGGTTTCAATCCATCCTGATGGGTCTGATCGCCGAACTGTTGGCGCGCACCTATCACGAATCACAGAGCAAGCCAACCTATACCATCCGGGCGGTGATGGGGAAGAAAAAATAAATGTCTGCGTGGTGGTTGAAGAACCGTCAGCGAATCCTGCAACTGGCAGGGACGATCCTGGCAGTGGTCCTGCTGGTTGTTTTGTTGAGAGAAAATGGGTGGGATGAGATTCTAAGCGCTTTCAGAAAAATCAAAACTTCAGACCTGCTTTGGGTCGCACTCTTGTTTTCGATCTCCCGCATTGCGATGGTATGGAGATGGCACATCTTATTGCGTTCCGGCGGGATTGACATCCGCTTCAAAGATAGCATGTCATTGACCTTCACCGGTCTTTTTGCTTCGAATTTCCTGCCATCCACCATTGGGGGCGATGTAGTGAGGCTGGCGGGCGCAATGCAAATGGGATTTGACCGGGCGGTCTGTCTCGCTTCCATCGCCGCAGACAGGCTGGTCGGAATGGTGGGCATGACCATGACGTTTCCCATTGGAGTAGCTCATTCATGGAGTCTTTTGGGGACAACCGCTCCCGCCTCTTTCTCAGCCGCAGCCTGGTTCCACAGACCCCTCACCTTTCTCAAACGGACATTTTCCGTCTTCACCCTCTGGCTTAGGAGACCAGGCGCATTGTTCGGCTCGCTGTCCTTCACATGGATTCACATGCTTTGCCTGTTCGGCTCGATATACTTATTCGTGGACGATCTCGGGAGTCACGTTTCTTTTTGGATGATTGCTGGCTTATGGAGCCTGACATACTTCATCACATTGGTCCCGATCTCTATCAACGGATACGGCTTGCAGGAACTGTCCTTCACTTTTTTCATGTCCAATGTGGCTGGATTGACCCCAGCGGTCAGTTTAAGTGTGGCGATTCTGATTCGCGCGTTTTTTATCCTTTCCAGTCTGCCCGGGGCATTGTTTCTCCCATCCATCATGTCTGCCATCTCTGAACAAAAAAGGGAACCATCGCCCGGCGGTAACCTGCTGTAAAATTGGGCTTCGATGGAAAAATCCTCAAACGCTTCCCGTCCCTTCTGGCTGACCATTCTTGCCTTCACGATCATCGTCAACCTGACGATGATGTGGTTGACCTACCTGCACCTCGTCGAAATCAAAGCAGACCTGATGCGCGCCTCCTGGAGTTGGATGCTGGTATTGAACCTGGCAATTGCAGTATCCTGTGCCTGGTTGATGGCTCGCATCGTTGGTAAAAAATCCAGGTTTATCGGACAGATCGAGAAAATTGCTTCTAGCAAATTATCCTGGCGCATTCTTGGTGGGTTGGTATTCATTGGGGTCTTGT
>DATDAG010000065.1:0-3682 GCA_036525495.1 Anaerolineales bacterium | reverse complement strand
CCCCAATTATTGCAGAAATATGGGCAGCACGAAGGTAATCCTCCGCAGACATTTGTCCCAGGAGCCAGGCTTGTTCCAGCGTTCTCCGAAGTGCAGATAACATACGGTTGGCGGTCGCAGGTGCATATCCATCCATCAGGTGGCTGCGAACAAAAGCCGTGTGCTGGTAACGCACCTTGGACCAATCGAGTTCAAAACAATTGGCTCGCCCACCAGACAATATCCCTGCGATAATATCCAGAGCACTTTTTTGCGGTCGGCGTCCGTTCTTTTTGAGCATTGCCAGGTACACGGCAGCCGGATTTTGATCGAGTGGCAGATCTTCCGGCAGGACGATTTCCAGATCGGGTGGAGAAGCATGGACAATTTCGCTGGTCTTGGAAGCCAGCACATCAAGGTTAAAATCACGCACGGCGGTCTCCTTATAAGGAAATCCCGCCGTGCTATAATCCGCAACAGCTCTCGACGTGGCCAGACCACGGCGGGGGTCAGACCCGTTCGTGTGTGTCAGCACACTTGCGGGTCGCTTTTTTGTTGTTTTCTGCCTAAATTATACCAGAAACTAGAAAAAACGAGCTGTTTTAGCTTATGTAAATCAACATTTACTTAAAGTTATTTTCTGGGAAGCAATAATTCAGATCGCAGTTTGCTCGTCCTCGTCACTCTCAGCATTTGATAAAGGACACACCATGTAATTAAAAGAAGCGATTGAACTGGCCAAGGACAAATTTGAGTCCTGATGATTTGCACATCCAAGAGGGACGCATACTCGCTGGATAACACTCCTGCGATAATGCCGAATGTTTCCCGCCCTGGCGATTTGTTTAATCTCTATCAGGGGGATCACTGCAGAACAGGTCAAATCGTTCACAAAATATGATGCGATCTGCATTATAATTTCTCTGAGGAACAATATGCAACTCGAAGAAATCAAAAAAATGAAGCAACAACTTTATCAAATTGCTGCTAAGCATGGGATATCCAATATTTATGTTTTTGGATCAGTTGCACGCGGGGAGAACAGGGATGTCAGCGATGTTGATTTCCTTATCGAGATGGATGAAAATGTATCCGCATTTGGTGTAGGCGCGTTTCAATATGAAGTCCAGCAATTGCTTGGGACAAAGATCGATGTGATTCCAACCTTTGCTCTTAAAAATGTGGATGATCAAGCTTTTGTTCATTCTGTAAGATCAGACTCGGTCGCTATATGAATGACACGCAAAGATTAAGTGACATTGTAGATGCTATCGAAGCAATTGAAACTTATTCAGTTTCTAGCTACGATGAGTTTCTCGCAGATACCAAAACCCCTCTGTGTCTATAATCGTGAGACAATTGCTGCCAATAATTTAGAGAGCAGGGCGCAGGAGGAACGCGATGACAGAGGAAGAGAACGGCAAGCTGGAAGAAAGCCAGAAGACAGAAGTGGTCGCCAAAGCCAAACGCCGCCAGTATACAGCGGAATATAAACTGCGGATCCTGCAGGAACTGGATTCCTGTACTGGCAAAGGGGAGATAGGAGCGGTGCTCCGCCGCGAGGGGTTGTATTCGTCGATGATCAGTAAGTGGCGCGAACAACGCGAGAAGGGCAGCCTGAACGGATTGTCCGGACAAAAGCGCGGTCCGAAGGTTGATCCAAATGCAGCGGAACTGGCACGTCTGCAACGCGAGAACAAACGCCTGAAGGAGCAGTTGGAGCGTGCGGAACTGATCATTGAAGTCCAAAAAAAAGTCGCCAGACTGATGGGCGAGACACCTCCCCCGTCAAACGAGGAGAACTGATGCAGACTGCAGAGGAGTTGTCCAAGCGGATAGGCAAACGAGAAGCCTGTGCTGTGTTGGGAATCCCACGCAGCCGTCTGTACCGTACCGAGAGGCCGCGATCCGCAACCAGGACTTCTCCACGTGCGCTCAGTCAACCTGAACGAGAAGCCGTGCGGCAGGAACTCAACAGCGAGCGTTTTCAGGATTGTGCTCCGCGGGAAGTGTATGCCACCTTGTTGGACGAGGGTCGTTACCTGTGTTCCTGGCGCAGCATGTACCGCATTCTGGATGAGCATCAGGAGGTGCGTGAACGCCGTAACCAACTGCGTCATCCAAGCTATACCAAGCCAGAATTGCTGGCTACAGCCCCCAATCAGCTCTGGAGCTGGGATATTACCAAGTTATTGGGACCATCCAAATGGACCTATTACTACCTGTACGTGATCCTGGAGGTCTACAGCCGTTACGTGGTGGGTTGGATGATCGCTGAACGGGAATCTGCCGCATTGGCGGAAGCCTTGATCTCGCAAACCTGTCTACGACAAGGCATCCAACGCGGACAGCTCACCATCCATGCTGATCGCGGCAGTGCCATGACCTCCAAACCGGTGGCGTTGTTGTTGGCGGATCTGGGTGTCACGAAAACCCACTCCCGTCCACATGTTTCCAATGACAATCCTTACTCGGAGGCTCAGTTCAAAACGTTGAAATACCGCCCGGACTATCCTTCCCGCTTTGGAAGCCAACAGGATGCGCGCACTTGGGCAAACAGGTTCTTTGACTGGTATAACCACGAGCATCACCACACCGGGCTGGCATTGTTGACTCCTGCAAACGTTCACTTCCATCGGGCGCAAGCTGTGCTTCAGAAACGGCAAGCGGTGTTGCAGGTCGCGTATGCCAAAAACCCGGAACGCTTCGTGAAAGGACCGCCCGTTCCTATGCAGGTGCCACAGGCGGTTTGGATCAACCCTCCCAAACCAGCAAACAACCCGCGAAATGAAAACGAGAACAGCCACTGCAAGAGCGCCGTTCCCGTTTCGTTTGGGGCAGAGTTTATTTTACCCGAATCACGCCTGTGAAATCTCGTTCGAGTGACTAAATTCTGATGTCGAGTTGCCTCAAATCATTGACACATTCCGCTACCCATAGCCTGTCAAAATCGGAGCAAGATTTGCTAAACTTTGGGACAGAAACGCGGGAAGGTGAACAAACTGTAGTGACTGATCAATTACGCAAGATGTTTAGCTCATAAAACCTAATGCGAGAATAAGAAATAAGTTATAAAGTTTAATCCAATCATCATAAGCTCTCAACTATTATTGTTGCTAGCAATGATCTATAAATAGAATTATTCTTAACATATGAAATGGGAAAGAATACTCGCTTCAGCACCCTGGGGCGTCCGCGCCATGCCGCGCGGCGGCATCATGGACGGTCACTTCTACCTCATGAGCGGACGGGCGGGCATGTTCACCATCTACAGCGACGTGTGGTGCAGCCCGGATGGAGTCAATTGGGAGTTGATGACGGGCAAAGCCGAATGGGGCAAACGCGCCTACCCCGAAGTGGAGATCGTGCAGGAGCATTTGATCCTGACTGGCGGGCAAAGCTTGAGCACGTTCTATAATGACGTGTGGCGGTCTGCCAATCGGGGCAGGACCTGGCAGCAGGTCTGCGCTGAAGCGCCGTGGGATGTCCGCGCTGGGCATCACACCACCACCATAGACGATATCATCTACCTGTTCGGCGGCGCACGCAACTCCTTTGACCGCATCTTCTATCCCGAACTATGGGTCAGCAAGGACCTCGGCGAAACCTGGGAACTGCGCGCCGAACTTCCGCAGGACATGGGCAGGGCTGGCATGCAGGTTGTCCACATCGATGGCACGATCTACTTCATGGGCGGCGATCA
>DATDAG010000064.1:0-3245 GCA_036525495.1 Anaerolineales bacterium | reverse complement strand
CAGCGCGGAGACCGATTGAGGCGTCAGACCAAGGTGCCCAATGGCTGGGATGCCTGCGTCCACGATGCCTTTGATACGATCCGCCATCGAGGCGCCTCCCTCCAGTTTGATGGCATCAGTTTCGGCTTCCGCCATGAAGCGTCCCGCGTTCCGAATGGCAGTCTCAACCGAGGGCTGGTATGACATGTACGGCATATCCCCAACGATGAATGCAGTCGGGGCGCCGCGTCTTACTGCCTGCGTGTGGCGGATCATGTCATCCATTGTCACAGGCAATGTGGACTCGTATCCGAGCATGGTCATGCCAAGGCTGTCACCGACCAGGATCATCTCGATGCCTGCCTCTTCCTGCAAATAGGCTGTCGGGTAGTCGTAGCAGGTCAGCCACGTGATCGGCTCGCCGTCGGCAACCTTTTTGAAAAGATACGGTAGTGTGACCTTCTTGCGTTCAGACATTCTTCCTCCTTGGGATTGTGGATACATCCAGTATAGATTGATTCATCCCCCAAAACAATTGACGAAAATCACTTTGATTTTATGGTATCCTCGCCTCTCGCCTATGAAACACTTACTCCGAATACGCATCTTTCTCAAGCCATATGTTTGGCAAATACTGGCGTCCATGTTCATGCTATTGACGATTACTGGACTTGGACTTGTTGTCCCGCGTATTATTCGCTCTGTGATCGATGACGGTCTCGCGCGCGGTGAAACGGGATACCTCGTCCGCTCGGCGCTTCTTCTCCTTGGCCTTGGGCTTGGTTCGGCGATACTGAATCTGGGCAATCGCTATTTGTCTGAGTGGATCGCCGTGCGTGTGGGCTATGACCTGCGCAATCGCATGTATAACCACATCCAGCAATTGCCGTTCACCTATCACGACCACGTCCAAAGCGGACAGTTGATCTCACGTTGTATCGAGGATGTTCGTTCGATCGAACGCTTTGCAGGTAGTTCGGTAGCAGACCTGGTGCGTTTTGTAATACTTTCTGTTGGCATTCTGTGGATCATGCTGGCTGACAATACCCGACTGGCTGTGATCTCCCTCTTGCCGATCATCCCGTTGATATTGATGACCTCCAATTTTGGCACAAAGATCGGCGCACTCTTTTTTGCTGTCGATCAGGCGATTGGTGATGTGTCCAATCGCTTGCAGGAAAATGTAGTGGGTGTGCAGGTGGTGCGTGCTTTTGCGCGTGAAGATTACGAGATCAACCGTTTTGCCAAAGCAAATCAAAGTGTATTTGATACGTGGTTGAATGTTATTTTTCAGTGGTCGCGCATCATGCCGACTACGAACTGGTTGATCGCGATAAGCACGATCCTCATCCTTTGGTTTGGCGGGCAAATGGTCATGGAAGGCACATTGACTGTTGGCGCCATCGTTGCGTTCAATGCATATGTCTTGATGCTCGCGGAACCAGCCCAACAATTAACGGGTCTCGTTAACGCGGGCGGTGAGGCGGCGGCTGGCGCACAGCGTGTATTTGAAATATTGGATACACATCCCGCTATACATTCCCCAAAAGATGCGATTGAACTCGATACCTTGCGTGGTGAAGTGGATTTCCGCAATGTTGGTTTGAGGTACAAGGATGAAATAACTTCGTCTCTTATGGAGATCAGTTTGAAGGTGGAGCCGAATCAGCTTGTTGCCCTGATCGGACCGACGGGGTCGGGGAAAACTTCACTGGTTAACCTTATTCCACGTTTCTATGATGTAACAGACGGTGATGTCTCTGTCGATAGGCAGGATGTCCGCAAGGTGGACCTGGTTTCCCTGCGTAGGCAGATCGGTATCGTGTTGCAGACTTCGCTGCTGTTCTCCGATTCGATCAAAGCAAATATCGCATATGGGCGACCCGATGCAACAGATGAAGCCGTGGTCGCCGCTGCCAAAGCTGCGCAGGCACATGAATTTATCGAAGGCTTCCCAAAGGGATATGACACAGTCGTCGGCGAACGGGGTGTGACCCTCTCAGGCGGCCAACGTCAACGTGTGGCGATTGCGCGCGCTTTATTGATGAATCCGCGAATATTGATCTTGGATGACTCGACCTCATCGGTTGACACGCAAACCGAGAAACTTATCCAGGCCGCGTTGGATAATCTTATGGAAGGACGCACCACCTTCGTGATTGCCCATCGTCTTTCCACGGTGAGGCGTGCTGATATGATCCTGGTCATGGATAAGGGGCGCATTGTCGAACGTGGTACGCATGATGAGTTGCTCAAACTTGGAGGACTGTACACAGAGATACACGATCTGCAGTTGGTGGACCAGGATAAGTTTGCACAAGAAATGGAAGAGTTACACGAGGAATATCGTTCGGAGCGGAGCCATGAGCCTGAAGGGGAGGTGGACTGATGGCAACCAAGATCGTCCCTCCCGATTACATTACCAAGTCTGAAGAATTCTACGACAAGGGCTACGACCCCAAAGTTGCACGTGGATTATTGCAATTTGTAAAGCCTTATACCAACCAAATGCTGGTCTCGTTGGTGTTTATGATCATTGTTACTGCTGCAAGTGTAGCGGGACCTTACTTCGTCAAGCTGGCGATCGATGATGGTATCGGCAAAAGAGATCTCAGCGCATTGGGGGCTATTGCGATTACTTATTTTGTTGTGGCGGGCGTACAACTCGTAACAAACTTCTTCCGTGTGCGTATCATGTCGCGTGTGGGACAGCATGTGCTGTACGATGTGCGTACGGCGATGTTCGATCATTTGCAGAAACTTTCGCTGAGTTTCTATAACCGTTACAGTGTGGGACGCGTCATCACACGCGTCATCAATGACGTGGGGACGTTGCGTGAATTCGTCACCTGGGCGGTGTTGGCGATTGTCCGCAATTCGTTGGCGATCGTGGGGACGTTGATCGCGATGGTGTCGCTTAATTTTCGTTTGTCATTAATAATGCTTGCAGTTGTGCCGTTGATGGCGCTTGCAACAATCCTTTATCGCAACATCGCGCGGCGCAATTATCGCAAACTGCGCGCCGCTGTTTCGTGGACGAATTCGGTGCTGGCGGAGAATGTCAATGGTGTGCGCGTGGTGCAGGCATTCTCCCGTGCGAAATATAATTATGAAAGATTCAGGGGTTATATCAATCAATACCAACTCGAAAGAAGTCTCGATGCGTCAAAGGTGGCGTCTGTGTTTACGCCCATCGTGGACGTGCTCGGCGCGATTGCCACGGCGCTGGTCGTTTACATTGGCGGGACAGCGGTATTGGGCGAGTC
>DATDAG010000063.1:0-11856 GCA_036525495.1 Anaerolineales bacterium | reverse complement strand
GCGTGTCATTGACCAATTTGGTCTTTGCCAGGTTTATCGAGAATGACCGGGACATCGGCATAGGCGGTATCCTGGTGGACAAAAGTACACCGGGCTTTACATCCGGGCGCGTGGAAAGGGCCATGGGACTGCGCGGCATACCGGAGACCGAATTGATTTTCACGGATTGTGAAGTCCCGGAAGAAAATGTGGTGGTCCGAGGCGACGGCAATGAAGGGTTTAAAAAACTGATGTACGGCTACAATGGACAGCGTGTAGGTGCGGCAGCAGTGGCGCTGGGGATCGCCCAGGGTGCCCACGATCTAGCCGTTGAATATATGAAGGAGCGTAAGGCGTTCGGTCGGTCGATCAGTGAATTTCAGGGATTGCAATGGATGATGGCTGAATCGGAAATCAAGCTTAACGCTGCCCGGCTATTAATCCACCGCGCTGCCTGCAATGCCCGGAACCTGCCCAACAACGTGAAACTGCCTGACATGAATGAAGCTTCCATGGCGAAGGCATACACAGGCCACGCGGCACTGGAGGTCACCAGTGACAGTTTGCAAATGTTCGGTGCCTACGGGTACTCGCAGGATCTACCTTTGGAAAGGATGATGCGCGATGTGCGCATGTTCCAGATCGGTGGCGGCACCACCCAGGCTCAACTGAACATGATCGCCCGTTCGGTTTTCCGAAGGAAATTTGATCTTAGAAAATAAGCGTCTTGTATAATTTAGGTGAATCCCGCCGCGGCACGCCCCGCTCCTGCATTGACAAGGTTTGGAGAGAATAGCCTAGCGCCGAAAAGGATGAAGTAAAAGCAAACCTGTTTCCTTGAGAGAGATTTTATTCGTCATTGCGAATCAAAAAAGGAGTCCCGCGAAATCGCGGGACTCCTTTTTTCGTCAACTACATCATTACGACGTTGCTGGCTTGCGGTCCCTTGGGACCTTGTTCAACATTGAACTCGACCTTCTGACCCTCCTGCAGGTTGCGGTATCCATCGCCCTGGATGGCGGAGAAGTGGACGAAAACGTCCTTTCCGCCTTCGCGCTCGATGAAGCCGAAACCCTTGTCACCGTTGAACCACTTGACCGTACCGATTATTCTTTCAGACATGTTTTGCCTCCTATGGCAATAATTTGATTTTAGGCATCCTGGTCGTTCCATCGGAGGAAAAACAAAACAGCCCACGGATTGAAACCGTGAGCTGTGGCTGTTCTTAAAACCAACGTAACTTACCGTTATCCTACTGAGCCAATGGTAACAGGGTAATGGATTTGAGTCAATCAAAAAAGGAAACGAATAATGTGAGGGGCGTAAAGATCACTCGTTCCCTAATGGATGTTCCACTTCCCCATTCATAAAACCGTCGGGGTTTTCTTCGAAGGCTCGCAGGCAGGCAAGATTGCAAAAATACACACGTTTGCCGTTATAGTCCGCGCTGGGGTAGTTCTCGGGGTCGGTCAGTTTTCCGCCGCAGGCAGATAAGATAATGGGTTCGGGTGTTGGTTCCATGTTTGCAATTATAAAGCAACTAGTTCAAAAACCTATCTCTCGTTTATAATCCTCAACCTATGAACTTTCTCATCACCGGAGCCGCGGGATTTCTCGGCTCATCCCTTGCCAACCACCTCGCCCGTGAAGGGCACCAGGTTCGCGGGCTGGATGATCTCTCCACAGGTGATCCACAGGCGCTCGCACCCGATGTCCATTTTACGCGTGGCGATGTCAGCGACCGCCCCAAGCTGTGGACACTTCTCCAAGAGGTGGATGTTGTCTATCACCTCGCGGCGCGCGTCTCGGTGCCGGAGTCTGTGCTGTATCCGCGCGACTATAATAACGTCAACGTCGGCGGGACGGTTGCGCTCATGGAGGCCATGCGGGATGTCGGCGTGCGCCGCGTCGTTCTCGCGTCGAGTGGAGCTGTCTACGGCGATTTAGCCGATCAACCGCTGAAAGAATCCACCACCCCCGCTCCGCGCTCACCCTATGCTGTCTCCAAGCTCTCCGCGGAATACTACGTCCGCACTATTGGAGGCTTATGGGGAATCGAAACCGTCAGCCTGCGTATTTTTAACGCCTATGGACCCGGTCAACACCTACCCGCGTCACATCCACCCGTGGTGCCGCATTACCTGAAACAAGCCCTGCGCGGCGGAACCCTCGTTGCCCACGGAGACGGGGAGCAAACCCGCGACTACGTTTATGTGGATGATGTAGTCAGCGCACTGGTTGCATCTGCAACCGCGCCTAACATCAATGGCCTGGTCATCAACGTCGGCTCAGGCATAGAGATTAGTGTCCGCGATCTCATCCAAAGTGTTCTCAATGTGACTGGCAGTAACACGGAGGTCATTTACAACGCCCAAACATCAGGCGGTGTCTCGCACATGCGCGCGGATCTGTCCCTTGCAAAGGAAACATTGGGCTATCGTTCATCCATTAAGTTGGAGGAGGGTTTGAGATTGACGATGACGAGAGATAATCGGTTTAAATAACGTTACAAGTTGGCAGGTTTAAATGTTCAAACTTTCCAACATTCCTACTTTCAAATAATGAGTATACTTCCCCGCTCGTTTTACATCCGCCCCACATTGACCGTTGCACGTGAACTGATCGGCACACGATTGGTTCGGATTCTGGATGGTATGAAGTTGGTCGGTTTCATCACCGAGACAGAAGCCTACATCAGCGAAAAGGATCTAGCCTGTCATTGCAAGGCAGGGCGAACACCGCGAACTTTTCCGATGTACGGAGAGGCGGGACATGCGTATGTCTATTTCACGTATGGCAACCATTGGATGTTTAATGTGGTTACTGAAAAGGTGGATTTCCCTGCGGCAGTGTTGATCCGTGCGATACGTCCGATTGAGGGGGTAGAATTGATGTCTGAGCGCAGGAATGGGCGCGATACATTTGGTCCGGGTAAACTGACTCAGGCAATGGGAATCACTAAAAGCGAGAACACTGTCGATTTAACGGAATCAACTCACGGCTTATGGATCGAAGCGGGACTCAAAATCCCAAATTCGCGCGTGGCGAAAGGTCCACGTGTGGGTTTAAACAAAACACCGGAACCGTGGCTGTCCAAACCCTGGCGGTTCAAGGTGAAAGATTGGAAGATATCATAAGGAGATATTATGGGATTACTTGAAGGCAAGAATGCATTGGTGTTTGGCTTGGCAAACGAACGGTCGATCGCGTGGGGTATTACGCAGGCATTCAAACGCGAAGGAGCGAACATTGGCATTAGCTATGCAGGCGAGATGCTTGAACGGCGCGTAACCCCCCTTGCCGAGAAGGTCGATTGCAAATGGGTCGAACAATGCGACGTGACAAAAGATGATGAGATCACAGCAGCGGCGGAAAGCGCGGCAAAACATTTCGGGAAGATCGATGTGCTGGTGCATTCGATCGCGTTCGCCGGGCGCGATGAACTGAGCAAGCCCTATCATCAAACATCGCGCGAAGGTTTCAAGAACGCACTGGATATTTCCGTTTTCTCGTTCGTCGCATTGACAAACGCCTTTCTACCACATTTGAATCCCGGTGCATCGATCATGTGCCTGACGTATGGCTCGGGCGCGATCAAGGTTGCCCCCCATTACAACGTGATGGGCGTTGCCAAAGCCGCCCTTGAATCTTCCACGCGTTATCTGGCGTATGATTTGGGTCCGCAAAAGATTCGCGTCAATGCGATCTCGGCTGGCGCGATCCGCACTTTGGCGGCGGCAGGCGTTGGCGGCTTCCGCGACATGTACAAGCACTTCGCGGATATGTCCCCCATGAAAGAGAATGTAACCATCGAAGATTGTGGCAATCTGGCGGTGTTCCTTGGTTCTGATCTTTCGGCGCGCATCACAGGCGAAGTCATCTATGTCGATTCTGGCTTCAACATCATGGGCGTGCAGATGGGGGCGAAAGAGGAAGAAAAGGGCGAGTAGATAACAACTCGGTGGTCGAGTGTTGGTGCTCTGCACCACGTATCGAGACCACCATTAGGTAAAGAATTCTAGGAACTAAATATCTTTGCCTACCTGCTGGTTTCGGTACCTCACCTGCACTTGCGTGCTGGTGCAAGTGTCGTGCTCGACCAGCGGGTTTAATTTAACGGTAAAATCAACTCATGTTCAAACGCAACACCACCCCCGCTGAAACACAACAACCCGTCCAAAGCGTGGAACGCATCACATCCGTGCTTGGTTCGGGCGTGATCTGGCACGGCTCCATCAACGGCTCAGGCGGCGTCCGCATCGAAGGGGCATTCGAAGGCGAGATCGCCTTGCGCGGCATGCTTGTCGTCGGCGAGACAGGACGCGTCACCTGTCAGAATGTCCGCGCCAATACGGTCATCGTGGCAGGTGCGGTACGCGGCAATATTACGACTCAAAAATTGGAAATCCGCGGTAGCGGCCGCGTATGGGGAGACGTGGTCACAACTGCGTTCGTAACAGAAGAAGGCGCGTTCCTGCGCGGACAGATCCGCATGGAGGAAACGGTCGAACTGGACCTGGGACCTGCCACCGAGACGACGCAGTCTGAGGCGGCTCAAGCCGAGTCCATTGCCGCAACACCGATCGTTGTCCCTGAACCTGAAAAGACGCAGAAAGTAACGAAGAAAAAAAAGAAGAGCGAAGAATCCTGACCTAACCCCCAACCCCTCTCCTGGCAGGAGAGGCGAATTTGTATACCCTATGAAATACCGAGATCTCCAAATCCAAACGCAGCGTGAAGCGCCGAACAATGCCCGCACCGAAGGATTCTCCTTCCTCGTCCGAGCGGGATATTTGACGCGGGAGAATTTTCCAACAAAGCTCGGGGAGCACACGCTCGATCACTTACGTGAATTATCGGGCAAAGCATTACTCTCTATATCAACAATAGGCAATGAAAATGAGACCTTCTTCCCCATCGTTTCAGGAAATATTGAGGTGGCGCATTGCACAGCTTGTAAATACACAGAGCGGCTTGAGCTTGCACGATTTGCAAAACCAGTAGAGGCTGAGCATGCCCATCCCTTACCCATTGAAAAGATCTT
This sequence comes from Anaerolineales bacterium, assembly GCA_036525495.1. GTDB lineage: Bacteria > Chloroflexota > Anaerolineae > Anaerolineales > Villigracilaceae > Defluviilinea. The sequence goes on along the minus strand of DATDAG010000063.1, from coordinate 6,833 downwards.
GACTCCAGATTGCAACACCATCGAGTCGCTTGCAGATTTTCTCAACATCCCCAAAGAGAAGACCGCCAAGGCCTTGATGTATACGCGCGTGAGTGACGGCAGGTTTATATTTGTCGCGGTGCGTGGGGACATGCAACTCAGCGAAGCAAAGCTCAGGCAACTCATCGGTGATATCCGTGCGGCGACGGCGGAAGAAATTGTCAGCGCAGGAGCGGCGGCGGGATATGCGTCAGCCATCGGGTTGAATGATGCGATGATCGTCGTGGACGATCTAATTCCAGAGTCGCATAATCTCGTTGCGGGGGCGAATGAGTCAGGTTGGCATTTCAAGAATACAAACTATGAGCGTGATTATTCGGCTGAGATCGTTGCAGACCTGGCTCAAGCCAGGGAGGGATGTGCTTGTATCCATTGCGGAAATCCGCTTTCGTTATTATCCACGATCATTTTGACAAATGATTTTGCGAACATCCTGCTTGCGCTCGCCGAAACCCATCACGACGACAAAGGTTTGGTCCTCCCGCATCCCACCGCGCCATTCGACGTGTATCTCATGCACGTACCCGGCAAGGAGTTGGATACACGCGCCAAAGCTGAAGAGGTTTTCACTGCGATACAGAGCGTTGGTATCTCTGTTCTATTCGATGATCGCGACGAGCGCGCGGGGGTCAAATTCAATGACGCAGATTTAATCGGTTGCCCTGTGCGCGTGACGGTGGGAGAAAAAGGCTTGAGGGAGGGAATGGTAGAATTGAAGCCGCGCAAGGCGAAAGAAAATCAACTTGTAGTGATTGAAAAGATCATCGAAGAGATCAATTCCCTTTTGAAATAAACGTAATATGAACAACCCCCGAGTCGGTCATTTCCCTCCAGCAAAACGAAGCGGCATTACAGCGCATGTGATCATCATCATTGCGCTTGCTTCAGTTTCGGCATGGGGATTTTGGAACCTTTCACGCGCCGACGTGGGACCAATGTTCGTTTCGTATCTATTGATCGCCTTGCTGGCATTCGCTCCAATTCCTTTTTTGGGGTATCGCGCCTACGCTCTCCAACGCGCAGACTATTACATAGACCGCGACAGTCTTGCTGCGATCTGGGGCTTGCGCGTGGAAGATATTCCACTGACTGATATTGAATGGGTACGTCCCGCATCTGATCTAACTTCTCCGTTACGACTGCCGCGCCTTCGTTTCCCGGGAGCCATACTCGGCACGCGCCGCCACCCCGATCTTGGGTTGGTCGAATTCATTGCGTCTGATTCACAAAATATGATCCTTATTGCCACGTCGAAACGCGTCTTCGCGATCTCGCCAGAGAACCCTGCCGCACTTGTACAAACTTTTGCGCGTGCAACAGAACTGGGAAGCCTGACTCCTGCAAAACCCGTATCTGTATATCCATCGTTCATCATCACACAGGCATGGGAGAGTCCCTTGGCGCGCTTCTTATGGATGAGCGGGCTCTTTCTCAATCTCGGTCCCTTCGTCTGGGTTGGGATATTGATCCCCACCCTTTCAGAAATCCCGTTTGGCTTTAATGCGCTCGGCACTCCGAATGAAATTGTTGCATCTTCTCAACTGATCCCGCTTCCGCTCGTCAGCGCGTTCATGTATATTGTAGGTATCATCGCGGGTCTATATTTTTATCGGTGGGAGAAGCAACGTCCTCTTGCGTTCATTGTGTGGATATCAAGTACGATCTGCGCTGTATTATTCCTAACGGCAGTCTTGTTTCTGGTGACGACACCCATTTAGCACCGCTGGTTGAGTACGACAATTGCACCAGCATGCAAGTGCAGGTGAGGTATCGAGACCAGCGATAGCAAGTGAAAGTAAAATTGCAAAATGTGGTTTCGATACACTCGCTAATAAACCACCGCAGAAAACCATGCAACTTATCATCGGCTTCCTCCTCGCAACCATTATCGCTTACACCGCATATCGCGCGCGCAGTCTCAGCAAAAGCGGGGCATTCGCGGCGACCGTTGTCGGCACGATCGTTTTCGGCACCGGCGGTTTACGATGGGCAATACTACTTCTCATCTTCTTTATTACATCATCTGCATTGAGCCGCTTATTCAAAAAGCGGAAACAGGGATTGGACGAAAAATTTTCTAAGGGACATGAACGCGACGCAGGTCAGGTGTTCGGTAACGGCGGGTTGGCAACGGCTTTTGTGTTGGTCCATTTTCTTTATCCCGAATCAACCATCGGCTGGATCGGATTCGCCGCATCGCTCGCGGCGGTCAACGCGGATACGTGGGCGACCGAGTTGGGCGTTTTGAATCCCGCTCCTCCGCGCATGATCACGGATCTAAGAAAACGCGTCGAAAAAGGGACCTCAGGCGGTGTCTCCCTCTTTGGAACTTTTGCCTCACTTTTAGCGGCTTCTGCCATTGCTCTACCCGCAACATTATTCGCCAACGATTGGTCACTCGTTATCCCGATCATGATTGCAGGATTGGCAGGCTCGCTTTTCGACTCGCTCCTCGGCGCGACGGTGCAAGCGATGTACTACTGCCCCACCGATGAGAAGGAAACCGAGAAACATCCGCTCCACACCTGTGGCACAGAGACGGTTCACCTGCGCGGCTGGAAGTGGCTGAACAACGATTGGGTCAATTTTGCGTGCGCGGCGTTTGGGGTGGTGGTGGGGTTGTTTCTAAAGCAATAGGTCACGCTTGAAGCGTGACCTACATTTTCAACTTCCACAGTTTTTTAATCCCCGCTTACAACCTTGCTCGTCTTCCTCGTGAAGTACTTCCACACCCCCCCCAGGATCAGCGCAGGCGGCAGGAAGATCGGCAGGACGACCACGCCGAACCAAATCACAAACTCTGCAATTCCCTGATAAGCGGTCGTAAGAACTTTGATCGCGTCCTTCAATACCAAGCCAGGACTCCAACCCTGTTGCTTCGGCGCAGGGACTTCGGGATACTCAGGCTCGAAGTTGATCGTGATGGTCGAGAAGGCGGAACGGTCATTGAGGTAGTTCATGCGTCCTTTGATCTGTTCGATCTGGGCATCGAGATTTGAGAGTTCCTGGTTGATGCGCAAGGCTTCATCCACGGTCTTGGCGTCATCCAAAAAGGATTTGACGCGTTCGCGTGTCACTTCAAGGGTTGACAGTTGCGACTCAAGATCCACATATTGATCGGTCACATCGTCGCCGGTTGCAGTTTCGTCGCGCACCTCGACTGCGAGTCCGCGCAGGCGGCTGAGCACTTTTTCGAACTCATCCACTGGCACGCCGATCGTTATGGATGCGTATTTCAACTGGTGCTCGTAATAATCCTGATACCACACCCGTGAACTGACGATGTATCCGCCAGAGTCACCGACAATCTGCGAGGTGCGATCAATCGAAACATTCGTATCTTCTACCAACAGACGCAGGTCCGCGTTCTTCACGATCATGCGGTTGGATCGTTCGAGCACGGTCAGGTCGCCTGCCTGGTTTGTGATCTCATACGCGGCATTATCCGTGACAGGGAAGCCTATCGAGTCAACTGATTGCCCGGAAATGCCCTCACCCGCCTTGGATGCAGAGATGGAAGGTGCGGCAGGTTCCTCTTGATATAGTTCCGGCTCGACCGGCACTTCTTGGGTAGCGCCACCACAGGCGGCGAGCAGCAGTGCTCCGACAACAAGCAACATGAACAGACTCGATCGAGTTTTCATCTTATCCTCCGGGTAAATTGATTTTTTTCTTATGGCGTTACTAAAAGGACGACAGATGAAATGAAATGTTCCCCACCCCCTCCGTCCTACGGACGCCTCCCCCAAAATCCGACGAACCCCAGTCGGATTTTGGGGGAGGCTGGGTGGGAGCTATTTCAGCACAACCTCCGCCTTCACCACACCTGCCCGATCATGTCTTGCGGTTAATTTGACTCTCGATCCCTTATTCCCTCTTACCACCCATTCCGCTTTGACTCGGTCGCTTGTGCCTTCATCACTTTCTTCAGGGATGACTGTCTTGTAAGCTCTGCCTTCCAACTCGCCGAGTTGTTCGCGTTCCTTGCCCGATTCCAAAGATGCACCGCGCGGCAGTTTGATCTCTGCGATAACGCCGCGTGTCACTTTCTTTTCGAGCGCCTTCTTCGTGACATACGTGGGTAACCAGCCTTCGTTCTGGACCACGAGTCGGATGCGGAACGTATCTGCTCCTAGTGAGTTAACGCGCGTTTCCCACAGGACAAGTTTCGGCGAGATGAGAGCGTTCCACACGATCCAGTCCGCGAAGGGGCTGATCTCCTTCTCCAAAAATTTGAGCGGCGGATTCGTCCACATGTTCATGAAATCCCAACCACCCAATTCGACCATTCCAAGTTGCGGATGTTTGAACGTATACCAATCCACATATCCCTTGCCTTTGAGAACTTCATCGTTCCACTTCATCATCTTGAGATCGTCTTCGATGGGATGTTCGCGATACCAGTCAACGAATTTGAACTTCTCGATGCCCGCCTGTTTCATCGGACTCCAAAATTCGACTGTCCACGAAAACACACCGACATGATCGTAAGTCCACGTATCAAAACCGCCCGTGATGACCTGCTTGGGATGATATTTGAAATCGTGATAGACCGAGACATTTGGATAACTCGTGATCTCGGTTCCCTTCTCACCAATCTTCTGGAACGTCCACAGGTCGTTGGTGGGAAATTCATCGTCGGAGCGGTCGTCATAAGGGCGCAACAACACGCCGCTCATAGTGTGATACGAAACCGTGCCTGTGATGTTGGGGTGCTTCGTGATGAATTCAACCAGGTTGCGCGCTTCAGGCTCAGACACAGGATACGGTCCCGCGCCGCGTTGATCTGATTCTGTCTTCCAACCCGCGGGGAAATTTCGGTTCAGATCCAAACCTTCCTTCGGTCGGCGAATATTGATCGTCGCGCCATCATAGTTTTTCAATAATCCTTCGGGCAGAATACGATAATACTTCCCGCCGGTTTCAATCGGATCGCGCCGCACCAACAAGCGTGGGTCATCGGGATGCTCCTTCCACGCGCCATGCGGGTCTTCGATGCGCATTTGCAAAACGCGCCCGTCGCCATCCACATCTTCGCCCCACACCATACCGTCAATATGTTCCTCCATATACGGATAGGGTCGCGTGCTGGAGCGGATGATCTTCGGCTTATCCGCCAGCGCCCATTCCGCACCATCGGGATTCACACGCGGGACGATGTAGAACGCGCGCGTGTCCATTGCGCGTTTGACGTTCGCATCGGACTTATATTTCGTGACCAATGAATGGATGAGATGCAACGCGGCAGTGCATGTGGTCACTTCGGACGCATGGATATTTGCGTCCACCCAAAATGCGGGTTTCTCTGCATCGCTCCCTGAGTTGAAGTTGGTCGCGGTCACGAGCCACACCTCGCGCCCCTCGTGGCTTTTCCCAATTGACTCCAACCGTATCAGGTTCGGGTTTTCCTTTGCATAGGCTTTCAATAGGCGTGTGAGTTCGTTGTATTTATAGAACTTGTTGAAACGGACTTTTGGCATTGTATTCTCCTGTGTTGGATTGTTTGTTCAGTTGTATTAACTTCTCAAGACCGTGACTTTTCATCAATTACAACAGGCGTATCTAACCATCCATTGACCTTCGAATCTAAAACCAATTTCACAACACTTTCAGGATATATCTTTTCGCGCCAAGACAACTCATCAATTGGCATCCAAATCGGAATATAAATTCCCTCTTCAGGGCTGTCAGGATCGGCATCTGTATCTTCCTCCCCGCTTCCCGAACCAAACTCTCCGCCGACTTGCTCTACAAGAAAATAAACCTGTGTGCTCTGATCAAAATGGATCACCGCCACTTTTTGTTTAATTGCAACTTTCACCCCCAACTCTTCCATCGCCTCACGGACCGCTCCCTGTTCGGGAGTCTCTCCTTCATCCACACCTCCGCCTGGGAAGACAAAATAATCCAACCCCGCGCGATGACGTTCGATCAGTGCAACTTTGTTATTTTCAATGAGTACGATGCCGGCACGTGTACGCATGGAGCCTCTCTTGTTTTATCAATTATGCCTCCTCCACTTCCCTTGCAACACGGTTGATCTCATCCAATGACGCACCTTTGGCTTTCTCGAGTCGCTCAAAGCGCTTGGTGAACTGATTCATGGCATAGTCCACAAAATCTTCCTCCACCAACCCAAATGGGACCACATCATACGCGGCGAAGGCATCTCCGATCACGCCGATGGCAAATGGGAGCAGGCTGTTCATTTGCGCTTCCAGCGTATCCCATTCTTCGGGATGCTCAGCAACCAAACGCGAGAGCAGGTAAACCCCATAGGCAATATGACGCGACTCATCCTGCTTGAGGAGCGAAATACCTTTACGCAGTCCGGACATCAGGTCATTGCGTTCGAGCATGGTAAAGAAAGCATGATAGCCCGTCTCAGCGAGGACACCTTCCACGACCATGTTGTACGTGACCGAGGCGTGGACCTGGGCTGAGGGCGAAGAATCAGTTTCCAGGGCGGAAAGAGCCGCAGGTAAAGCGTTGTAGAAAATATGATGGAAATTGTCGGTGTGATATTTGGTCAGGTCTGACCTCACCCCCGACCCATCTCCTTCAGGAGAGGGGAGCAAGGCAACCCCATCTAAAAATCTGCGAAAGAAATCAGTATGTTTTGCCTCTTCAAAGAGAAAAGTTGTGAGGAACATTTCTTCTTCGATGCGTCCCTCTTTGGCAACGACCTGAATGAGCGGAAGCAGATCGAGCGTGACCGCTTCTTCACCTGCCACGAACATGGCGAGCAGGCGCAGGATCAAATCCTTTTCTTCGTCTTTGAGCGTCGCCCAATC
>DATDAG010000062.1:0-2103 GCA_036525495.1 Anaerolineales bacterium | reverse complement strand
ATCAAAGCCAGAACCAAATTGTTGATGCAAGCCATCACCTTACCAGTGTTGCCGACGGTCATGCGGGTGGCATCTTCATTCAGGGTCACATCTCTGCGGTAATGCAATCCGGTCTCAATGCCCCAATGTTTGCGTCGAATAGCCAGTAAACGTTCAGGAGTGGCTTTGGCACGCGTCAGGCTGGTGATGCCAAATTCAACGTCGCAAGAAGTGCGATAACAAACTCCATTACGACGCCATTGGAATTGTCGTTCCAGGCGGTAGACTTGCGCCAGCCCCGGCCAAGTCGCATACGGGTTGAGCATTTCACTGGTTGTGATCGTTCGCTTTTCTATGCGACCGTGTCCCTTGTTCACTTTTTGAGACGTCAGAAAATCCGTCTGGATTTTTCCGAAACCAGGCTTGGGATATTCAGGAGCAAAGAGTGCCTGGATATTCTTATATAACCTAGATTGGTTCTCTTTGACCGGAAATAAATAGTCAGCCTGGCGTTCGATAATTTGGGCAGCCAGACCGCGTTGGGTGTGCAGGGCATCCCCGGTGACCACTTTTTGAGCGATTTCTGCCAGTTTTAGGGCTTTTGGCGCCTTTGTGATCTCATTCTCCTTGCGTCCCACTTCCACCTGGGACAGCACCTTGCCCTGCTCCACATCGTACACACTCAACAGATATTCATTGCCCGCTTCCTCTTTCCTACGCATGCCTCGCACGGCTTTGCCGTCCAGAGCATACACCTGTCCATGTTCCCCTCCTTGATTATATGCTCCTACCAACCTCTCGATTTCTTCTGTATACACTGTGTAGGCCATGATGCGACGATACGTATTGTGGTGCGGCATCTTGGACCGTTCCAATTGCAATAACTTGACCAGTTCTTCCTGATGATGCTTGCCCCAATCGGCGATCTCCACCGGCTTATCATTCCCACACAATTTCGCCATTACAATGATCATCAGCACAGTTTCCAATCTGTACAACTTCCCCCGGGCTTTCCGCATATCCGTCAATTGGCTCAAGCCTTCATACACACTGCCCACATCGTATAAAACCCCCGTCGCTCCATATTCTTGCTTTATTTGTCCTGTGCTAAAATGCATTTCAGATCCTCCTCGGTTTGTTGTTTGTTTCCACTTACAATTTTACCGAGAAGGATCTTTTCCTCCTACCTTTTCTTCCCTTTTCTGTCAACCGACCTTGAGAAAACCATCACCCGTCCGCCTGGAAGCCGGCCAGCGCAAGGTGCTTGCAAACGGGGATCTGCTCAACATCGCCATACCTTCCGGGCGACAGCAGGGAGACTACCTGTACTCTGCAACCGTTACGATACTGCGCGAAAGCCAGTCCGTATACACCACTGCCCCAGCCTGGGCCAGCGTCGAAATCGAATGAAGAGACCAGGCCGTATCGGACCGTATGGATGCGTGATCATGCCATCCCTTTGGAACCGTTTAATTCATCCAAACAAGGAGACTGATCATGAGAACCTACGCATTCATTCTCATCCTGGTTGCCATCGCCGCCAGTCAGCCACATCACTGGTTGTCGATGGTCGTGGCTGCCATCACACGCTGCATGGGCAGATAGTTCGCAGAAAAGGAGGTCGCAAAAGTAAACATGGACGATATTTTATCCGCCGCAGAAGAGATCCTCGGCACGGCGGTTCGGGTGGAGGCGCATCGGGATTGGGCCATCTTCTGGTGCCCCTTCCATAACGATGCGAGTCGGCAGGGGGAAGGCGGTCATCCAAACTTCGGTGTCAACCTGGTCAGCGGATACTGGAAGTGCCTGCGTTGTGGCGCCAGTGGCGGATCGCTGAAATCGCTGGGAAACAAACTTGGTCAAAGTTGGAAAACATCCGTGACGGTAACGAAGCCGACACGCAAACCCAGGCCGCCGACTCACCGTTCGTGCCGCGAGCACGCCGGTGCGAGACGGCAGGTGCAACTGCTCGATGAAGCCATGTCGGAGGCGCGTTCCATTGTACAGCGCTCGCCTGCCTGGGGCTACCTGGCAGGGCGCGGTGTGCTGCCCTACACGGCATTGGTCTATGGCCTCGGATATGGTATTCCTGTCCCGGGAGTCCATCGCGAGATCATCAAAGCC
>DATDAG010000061.1:0-9215 GCA_036525495.1 Anaerolineales bacterium | reverse complement strand
CACCCATGATAGTTCTTTTGCTCATGCTCGGTTTACTTATTATTTTTGCATCGTCTTCTGGAATAGGACCTTTCATCTACTCGTTGTTTTAATTGAGCGAGACAGAAACCTTGCTCCATGCCTGACAGAGATCCAAATACCACCAGGAATAAGCTGATTGGTCCGCTGATAGCTATTGCATCTACATTTCTATGTATTGGTATCTTGGAACTGACCGGTTTCATATGGGAAAGTCGAACTGCCCAGGGGCAGAATGGCTGGACCCTGGTGGGAGCAAGAAGGTTGCAATTGGAAAGGCATGGAGGAGAAACCAACCCCTATTACAAATTTAAACCGGACGAGACCTACAACTGGGAAGATATACCGGTCTACATAAATTCAAAGGGCTTTCGCGGGGCTGAGTTTACTTCCGAAAAACCCGGCGGAGTTTATCGGATCCTTAATCTGGGCGATTCCGTCGCGTTCGGCTGGGAAGTGAATGAAGATGAGACGTATGGGGAAATACTTGAGTATGCATTAAATCAGCATAGTTATGAGGTCATCTATGAGGTGATCAATTTGGGCGTCCCAACATTAAACCTGGAGGCGGAGCGGAATCTGTTTATCCAGGAGGCGAAGTCATATCACCCAGATCTTGTAATACTGGAAATAACGGTTGTGAATGATATTTATGGTTCTGGACCCAATATTTCAGAAGAGAGGTCAATTTTCTCCTGGTTGCGCGATCGTACTTATTTTTGGCCATTCCTTACCAACAACATTCGTTTCCTGCTTGCAAAACAGTTTGGACCGGAAGCGTTTCCTGTTTTAAATCCTCCGCAAGAAGCAAGTGCATACTTCTCACTCGACGAAGATGATGAGGTGTACCGCCGTGTTTGGGGATATGCTCTCGATATATCCGATGCCGCCAGGGAGATGGGCGCGGATACGATAATAGTGGTTTTTCCTACAGCTTTTCAAATAAACAGTTCGCAACATCCTGATATTCCCCAAAAAGCATTTAAACATGAAGCAGAATTGGCGGGGTTGGATTTGATTGATCTACTGCCCGTTTATGGGTCGGTATGTGAAGAAGCGGGAAGAGATGAATGTGAAGGTTACGAAAATCTGCTGTTTGCTGATGTATGGATGCATCCCAACCCGCTGGGACACAAACTTGCTGCTGACGAACTGTTTAAGCTGATTGTTGAGAACAACCAGTCAACCAAGTGAACAGTTGAAAGTCATTTGTAAACGTGTAGTTCGCAATGACAACTTGTTCGGTGACTTTGATGCGAAACGGTTGGGGGGAGGAGTAAAATTCCGTCATCCAAATCAACTTGGGAGAGAGTCATGAAACCAACCTATCCACATGCCCGAACTGTTGACCAGACCGATGATTACCACGGTACGCCTGTCGCCGATCCATACCGCTGGCTGGAGGATGTCGATTCGCCAGAGACATTGGAATGGGTCAAACAACAGAACAAGTTGACCTTTTCCATTCTTGAAAAGATCCCCCAACGTGAGTCCATCAAAAAGCGCATGACCGAATTGTGGGACTTCGCCAAAGCCTGGGCTCCCTACAAGAAGGGGAAGTGGTATTTCCAGGAACGCAACAGCGGTTTGCAGAATCAAAATGTATTATTTGTGATGAAGTCACTCACCTCCGAGCCGCGCGTGCTTCTTGATCCCAATACGCTTTCGGAAGACGGCACGGTCGCATTGACGAGTTTCGCCTTCAGCAAGGATGGGGACTGGCTTGCATACGCCACCTCCGCCAGCGGGTCCGATTGGCTCACGTGGCGAGTCCGCAGTGTGGAAACGGGCAACGATCTGGATGATGTCATCGAATGGAGCAAGTTCAGCGAAGCGGCATGGTTGCCCGATGGTTCAGGTTTCTTTTACTCCCGTTATGATGCGCCAGTGGAGGGTAGTGAATTTGAAAGCGCAAATTACAATCAGAAGGTTTTCTTCCATAAGTTGAACACTTCGCAAGCCGAAGATACTTTGGTCTATGAAAGACCCGATAACAAGGAGTGGGGTTTTCAATCCAGTCTCACCGATGATGGTCGCTATCATGCTCTTGTTGTCTGGCAGGGCACCGATGTCCGCAACCGCTTCTTCTATCTCGATATGCAGGGTGGGAACAAATTCACCGAGCTTATCTCCGACCTCGAAGCAACCTATCAGCTTGTCGGCAACGACGGCACCAGGTTTTATTTCTTCACGAATCTCGATGCGCCGCGCGGTAAACTGATCGCCATTGATGTAACGAGTCCGCAAAAGGAAAACTGGCAGACCGTTATTCCAGAGAACAAATCCGTGCTTGAAGGCGTAGTGATGGTAAACAACCAATTCACCGCTCTTTACAATGAAGACGCGCATCACGTTTTGCGTTTGTTCAAACTGGATGGTTCACCCGATGGAGAGATTCCCTTCCCCGCGCTTGGATCGGTCGTACAGATCAATGATTTGGGGATTCACGCTTCGCGCGAAGAATACGAGCTGTTTTTTACCTTCCAATCTTTTCTCTATCCGACAACGGTTTACCGCTACACCTTCGAGACGCGTTCTGTTGATCCCATCTATTCTCCCGAATTGGACTTTGACCCATCCACCTATGAAACGAGTCAGGTCTTGGTCACGAGCAAGGATGGCACCCAGGTCCCGATGTATCTCACCCACAAAAAGGGACTCAAGCGCAATGGACAGAATCCAACCTTGCTACATGGCTACGGTGGATTCAACATCTCGACCATGCCTGCCTTTGCGGTCAGCCGTCTGGTCTGGCTGGAACTCGGCGGCGTGTACGCGTCCGCCAATATGCGCGGCGGCGGAGAATACGGCGAAGAATGGCATCAAGGCGGCATGTTTGATAAAAAGCAAAACGTCTTCGACGATTTCATCGCCTGTGCTGAATGGTTGATCGAACAGAAAATTACCTCCACGCCAAAACTTTCAATCGCGGGAGGTTCCAATGGCGGCTTGCTTGTCGGTGCTTGCATGACCCAACGTCCCGACCTCTTTGGCGCCTGCATCCCTCAAGTTGGCGTGATGGACATGCTCCGCTTCCATAAATTTACCATCGGCTGGGCATGGGTTAGTGACTACGGTTCCCCCGATGACCCCGAAGGGTTCAAAACGCTTTATGCTTATTCCCCGTACCATAACCTCAAGTCAGGAACATCCTATCCTGCGACCCTGGTCACCACCGCCGACCACGATGACCGTGTAGTGCCTGGTCACTCCTTCAAATTTGCTGCGCGACTACAAGCCTGCCAGGGCGGAGACGCTCCCACACTGATCCGCATCCAAACAAAAGCAGGTCACGGATTTGGCAAACCCACCGCGATCATCATCGAAGAACTAAGTGACATCTACGCGTTTCTTGCTGAAACACTTCATATTTAGTTAGCCAATTTAGTTAGCCAAGAACAGGAAGTCAAGATGAAAGAATTCAATGACAAGATCGCAGTTATCACTGGTGCCGCGAACGGGATCGGGTTTGGCATCGCCGAACGCTGCGCCCAGTTGGGAATGAAAGTTGTGCTGGCGGGTATCAATGAGGAGAATCTGCTCAAGGCAGAGCAAGACCTCCAGAAAACGGGAGCAACCACACTTGTAGTCCGAACCGATGTGTCCAAACGTGAGGATGTCCAAGCGTTGGCGCAAAAGACGATGGATACATTTGGCGCTGTCCATTTGCTGGTCAATAACGCTGGCGTTGGGGCAGGTTCATCGATCTGGGAGAGCACTTGGGAGGATTGGGCATGGGTCGTTGATGTCAATTTGTGGGGTGTTATTCATGGTGTTAAAGTTTTCACACCGATCATGCTGGCGCAGGATGCCGAGTCGCATATTGTCAACGTGGCTTCGGTTTCCGGTTTGTTGCCTGCTTATCCCTCCGCGCCCTATCATGTGACAAAACATGCTGTGATCGGCTTGACCGAGAATCTTTATCATTCACTTGCAGCGCAAAAGGCAAAGGTCAAGGTCTCGCTCCTTTGCCCTGGCTGGGTAAAGACCTCGATCCTGAAGTCGGAGCGAAACCGTCCGCCCGAATTGAAGAACCAAGCCAGTTCCATCAAAAACAACCCTGAAGCGTTACAGGCATATCGAAAAATGCAGGAATCACTGGATGCAGGTATGTCCATTCAGGAACTCGCCGATCATTTATTCCGAGCCATTGAGACTGAAAGGCTTTATGTACTTACAGACGAAAAATACTTACCCAGAATTCGTGAGCGGATGGAGAATATTTTGGGTCAGAAGATTCCGTAGCCGGGGGATTTTCACGTCGCAATATGCCAAATCATTCAAAATGTTAGGTAACTTTGATGCGAAACGGTTCGGGGGGATAGGTGGTAGTCATTTGTTCTCCTTGAATTTGATTGTTCGTCAAATCTTGGGTAGCGAGCCTGGCATGACCCCCTTGATAGCCTTTCGATCTCCAATGACCATTTTATTGTACAGTTAAATCATGTTTAAGTGTGTAACAAATGTCATGATTGTTTACTGAAATAAAAACAGATCTGTTTTTATTTCAGTTTTTATTTACCTTTCACAGAAGCGTTTATTGGTGTCTAAGGTATAGGTGTTGTAGTTTGGATAGTGTTTGGCGTACTCGGACTTGGTGTTGTAGCTGGTAGGTTGTTTGAACTCGATTGGCGGTTATCAGGCCGAGTTAGGGGACCAATGCTTTCTAATTCAAATACGATATTGGGGTCTTGTTTGATGGAAGTAAAGGTGAATTCATCTCCAAGTTCTTTTGTAGTTCTGTTGAATGATGCTCCGATGGCTAAATCATTGTAGATACGTAAAACAACAACTTCAGGATTTGAGTGAATCACAAGGAAGTCTGTTTTTTTAACTGCTTCTGCTAATCCTGCTGTGCTTGCTACGAAATAACCAAAAATAAACAACAACAAAAATATTATAGGATTCAATCCAAACCAGTCTGCAAGCAGGCTCGGAAAATTAACATTTTGTCTGTCAGCTTCTAACTGGGCAGCAAGTTTATTTATGTATCCTCTTACTTTTCTTTGCGTTAAGAGTGGGAATATAAATTGAATGAATGCAATTATTAGACAAAATATTAATAGAGCCATCCATCTGCTCCACTCAATAAGTCCAAAGAAATATATGTATATGAGTGGCAAAAACAGGGTGATAAATACAGGTAATACGGTTTTTGCAATAATGGGATTTAAACCTTTAAGCAGCGTGGTAGATATATCTAAGAAAATAAACAAGAAGCCGAAAAAACCAAAAATTATAGTAAAGAACAAAAGAGTTGTATTTAAAGAAACCGTAATTAATTCAGTCGGTATGTTGAAGTAACCTGCATATCCTCTTTCATATGTATAAGTGAAAAAGTAGGCGCTTGCGGAGATTAAGCCAAGAAAAATCCCTTCGGATATGGGAAACTTTGTATTTGTTTTATTCTCCCTTGGCTTCTTTAATTGCTTTTCCTTCTCCATAGATGTCTCTCTTTGATATTCAAGTTTCGTTCAGCTACACAGAGTATCTTACTCCACTTTCGAGTGCGGAATCTCGCGGCGAAATTCGTAGCGTTTCAATATCGCTTCGATGATCTTTTCATCTTCGGGTTTAAGTTCAGTAAATTGAAAGCCAATGTCAAAGTAGCGATGATTGTTCTCGTCCTTGCACCAAGCCACCCGTGCAGGGACGCGCATTTTTGGGTTGGATAATTCTGGCACATCATCCGGGAACTGGATTTCCAGCGTTAACTGCGTGTTGACTTCCATTGATTTTTCGCTGATCACCATTGCCCCCAGCACATTCAAGTCTTCGATGTATCCGAGCAGGGTCCTCGGGTGCAATCCATAGACGGGCGTAAACGCCATCAAATTTTTACGTTCTACTTTTCTCTTATCACTCATGGAGCGCTCCTTTCCCGTCCCTATTCTACAACCAACTCAACCGATGCTGCATAACAAAAGTCATGAAGATTTCGTTTCCCGCTCGCTCAACCCCATCAAGTACAGAATCCCATCCAGCCCCTGGGTGTTCAGCGATTGCTTCGCCGATTCCTTGACGATCGGCTTGGCGCGGAAGGCAATCCCCAGTCCTGCGATGCTCAACATCGGCAGGTCGTTTGCCCCGTCACCAACGGCAATGGTTTGTTCCAGTGAAAAACCTTCGTGCGCCGCGATGCTGGCGAGAAGCGATGCCTTGCGTTCGCCGTCCACGATCTCGCCGACGATATTCCCAGAGACAAGTCCATTTTCGATCTCGAGGTCGTTGGCGTACACGTAGTCAAAGCCAAATCTCCTTTGCAATGCCCGTCCAACATACATGAATCCGCCCGATAGGATGGCGGTTTTATATCCAAGTTTTTTCAACGTGGACATCAACCGTTCCATGCCATCGGTCAATGTCAACGTTGCCGCCACTTCTGCCAGAACAGATTCAGGCATCCCTTTGAGCAATGCCACTCGTTGCCGCAGACCAGCCTCAAAGTCCATTTTGCCGCGCATGGCGCGTTCGGTGATCTGTGCCACTTGCTCTCCAACGCCTGCACGCTTTGCGAGCTCATCGATCACCTCCGCCTGGATCAATGTCGAGTCCATGTCGAACGCAACCAGCCTCCGATTGCGGCGATAGACATTCTCCTCCTGGTAGGCAATATCGACCTCGATTTCGTTGGCGAGGGCGAGGAACTCCCTGCGCAGTGACGGCAAATCCCGCACCGACCCGCGCAACGAAAATTCCACGCACGCCTTCCCGTCGCTTCCGAAGGACTCGAGCGGGACCCTTCCCGAGAGGCGCGAAATCTTGTCAATGTTCAATCCGTTTTCAACGACGATCCGCGACAACCGGCTGATCTGATGCGCCGTGATACGCCTAGCCAGCAAGGTGACGATGTGCCGCGCCTTACCCGACCCGCCGACCCAATTCCCATAACTCTCGAAACTGATATCCGCAAAGCGGACGGACATGCCCAACTCATCGATCTTCCTTTGAACGGATACCTTGACCGTATCCGCTTCAGACTCGACCGGAACCTGCACCAACATCCCAAGCGACAACGCATCGTGGATCACAGACTGCCCAATATCCAACACGTGGACATTGAACTCCGCCAACACCTCGGTGACTGATGCTGTGATCCCGGGTCTGTCCACTCCTGTGATACTGATGAGAATGGGCTGGTTCATTTTCTCTCCGCCATTACGGTTCATTGCTCAATTTAGTTTTTTCAAAAAGTCAGTCACAACCCGGTTGAACTCTTCCGGCTGTTCGAGATTCGTAAGATGACTTGCCTCGCTGATGGGTGAAAATTGAGCGTGAGGAACAACCTTCGCGAGCGCAGGCTCCGCTTTGCGATTTACCTCGTCCTTTTCACCGTTCGCCACCAATATCGGACCTGAATACGCTTTCAACATCTTATGAAAGTTGATCCCGCTGGTTTGGAAGAACGCGTCAACTGCTGCTTCGGCGAAGAATCCCGCCTCGATGATCGGCTCGATAATTTCGGCGGCGACCCGTTTGCGGTAACTGGCAACCGTCACTTCCTTCAGCCAGTCTGCGCCTTTGCGTTTGAGCAAAAAGCCTGTCAACTTGAAAGAGATGCCTGTCAAGCCGCTCATGTTGATACTGCTCCCGCACAGGATCAGTCCAGAGACCCGTTCAGGGTATAGATGGGCAAAGTTGATCGCGAGATACCCGCCCAATGAAACTCCCATCAGGATGGCGTGATCTGGAATCTCTGCCTCGAACAGGCTCTTCAGTCTCTCCAGTGATGCCTCCATCGAAAACCGTTCGCCAGCCAGCGTCCCATGCCCCGGCAGATCCAATGCGATGACTCGATACTCCTTCGACAGTTCCATCGTTTGCGGATTCAACCATGCGCATGTCACGCCTGCGCCATGGATCATTACGATCGTTTTCGGATTATTCCCTCCATGGATTTCGTAAAAGTTGGTCATATGCACCTCGCTTGGATTTTACATGAAAAATTCGTGTTTCACGGGGTATAATAATTTTGGCACACCGGTAAAGCCCAACATCCTTGACACATCCCAGCACGAGAAGGATTTGCATGACAAAACTTTTCTTTGCGACAGACGTACATGGTTCGGATATTTGTTGGAGCAAGTTTTTGAATGCGGGGAAATTCTATGAGGTTGATGTTCTCATTCTCGGGGGCGATATGACAGGCAAGGCGGTTGTGCCGTTCATCCATCAGGGCGGAAAGAATTACAAGGTCACTCTTCTCGAACAGGAATTCCCAGTCACAAACGAAGACGAACTCGCCGAAATGCAGAAGCGTGTGCGAAGCCGCGGGTACTATCCGTATCTTACCGATCCTGATGAGATCGCCGAGCTTGAAAAAGATCCCGATAAGGTAAGCAGGATATTTTTGCAGGAAGTATTGAAGGTCGTCGAACAGTGGATGGATCTCGCCGACAAAAAACTGGACGGTACCGACATGAAGGTCTATTGCTGTCCTGGCAACGACGATATGGATGAAGTGGATGAGATCGTTCGCGCGTCCCGACGCGTGATTCTTGCCGAGGGACTGATAACCCCCCTCGACGATCACCACGAAATGATCGCCTCGGGCTGGTCGAACAGAACTCCCTGGGATACGCACCGTGAAGAGGACGAAGACCAGCTCAGGATCCGGTATGAAGCGATGATCTCCCAACTCAAAGACCCGCGCAACGCCGTATTCAACATCCATGTGCCTCCGTATAAATCAGGTCTGGACGAGGCTCCTGAACTGGACAAGGATCTGCGTCCTGTGCTGGCGGGGCAGTCACTTAAGCCTGTCGGCTCGACCGCGTTGCGAAAGGTCATCGAGGAAACAAAACCATTGCTTGGCCTGCATGGACATATCCACGAAGGGCGCGGCGCGACGCGGATTGGCAAAACACTGTGCATTAATCCCGGCTCGATGTATGAACAGGGGACTTTATTGGGCGCGATTGTGGCGTTGGGGAAGAACGAGATCGAGAATTATGTGCTGACTTCGGGTTAACTTTTTTGGGTTTTTCGTGTTACATAGTATGTAGCACGTTTTCATAAATTCCTGAAGGAGGATGTTCCCATGAGTAATTTGTTCGTTCGTAAAGCGACAGGCCTGGTGCGTTCATGGTCTGTCATGGACGCGTTCGTGTACGCGTTCTTTTCCATCAACCTGATCACGCTTGGGTTATATAGTTTCAGCCAGATGTACTACTTCGAAGGCGGGATGATCAATGCCC
>DATDAG010000060.1:0-2607 GCA_036525495.1 Anaerolineales bacterium | reverse complement strand
TGTAACGTTACAAAAACCAGATTGTTGACGTTCGTTCCACCCGGACCGGTTCGAATCAGCGACTTTCAATCAGTCCTTATCATCATATTCAGAGCGGCATGCCGATTAAAACATCATCATCTGTGACTTGGATCTCTCAAGCGGGTCACTGACGATCTGTTCTTCAAAAGTGTCACGCGTCAGCACAGGGACCTCGAACAGGGTTCGCAACAAACGATACTTGACAAGCTGATACTTTTTCATGCGCGCCGCCAGCGATGGGTCGCGCTGTGCCTTGTACTGGATCAACCCCGCCCGCCCGCCAGGGATGATGATGATCGTCTGCTCCGACGGATACGGTGTTTCATTCATCGCGCGTCCCACCAGCGCGGAGGCAAGGATGTAAAATACCTGTTCCATTTTCCCATCTTTCTCCCAGAGATAATTCTTTTCCTCTTTGCGCGTGGAGTAATTCAAGCGTGTGCCGACTGCTTCGAGCATGGCAGTGATCGTGTTCAGTTCATTACGCCTTGCATTCGCAACATCCTCGGGCCGCAACCTCCAAGCAGATTTCTCCTTGGTCGCATAAGACGTCAGCACGGCATAGATCATCGCCTTCGACGGCGTGAGCAAACCGGCAAAACGTGGATACAGATCGTTCTCGATCTCCAGATAAATGCTATCGGGATTCTTTTGCAGGAACGTCACAATCGCCATTTCGATTTTGTCTGAAAGCGAATCGCTCGTTCCATCCTGAGCCTCGTTCGACTGCTCTCCGCCCTGCTCAGGTCGAATTGCCAACCCCCACATTCCCGTATCCACACTTTCACCCGTTGAATAATGGACGAACCTTTCATCCTCCGATAACGCCTTTTGGATCAATGCATTCGTCCCGCGCAATGCATCCTCGAACTCGCCCTCTTTTTTCTTCAACGAATGGGCTTCAACCAGCGCAAGCAATCCTGCCGCATGGACATGCAAATAACTGGCGGGTTCGCCTCGTTCGGTCAAGTGTGTATGGATCGTCTCGCGCACACCCTTAACGTCAGGGTCATTCACTTCACGCTTCAGTTGCTCGCCGCGCCTCCAGAAGAGTTGAATGGGGTCGTGCTCGGTGCGTAATGCAAGCGATGTCAGATCGAATCCGGCTGTGCTGGCGGCGGTGAGAGCCGATGTCAGAAACGGCGGCTCGGGTTCGGGCAACAAACCGAAGAATGGCGTGCCAAGCGGAAGCAGTTCAAATAAATGCGCAAATGCCGCGTTCAACGCTGTCGCGTTCCACGACCAATCATACCGCCTGCGACGCAGCGCAACCTTGAACGGCTCCACCGCCTCGCGCCCCCACAGCCACCCCGCCCACAAGGCCGACAACGTCCAAAACGCCTGGTTTGGACGTGGCACCGATCCGATCACAGCCGCAATCGGGATCTCTTTTTTGACCTCGCGTGCAAGTTCCTTCAGACGACCATCGTAAATGCTTATCCCTCCACTCTTCGGGATTTTTTCAGGCCACGCTTCAACTACCACGCCCGAACCTGTTTCCGTCCAAAGGCTTAATCCACGCTCAAGCATCATCCACAAATTATGTTCGCGGAACTGGCTTGGAATATTGAGTTGTTTGGGTCGCGGTCTTTCAGATGGATGACCCCATAGCGTGTTCCCCGCGTCACAAGCGACGATGATCATCGCGTTCAATGCACGCCTGCGCTCGGGGGTCAGTTTCAAGCCGTCGAGGCGGTTGATGACGGTGGTGAGAAAGTACAACGGACGCGGCAAATAATGCGAGATAGCTTCCTCCGCATAGAAACGGTCTTCATCCTTGAGGGCGGCAACTCTCTCAAATGCCCGCGAGCGATGCAATCCATCGGTGGATTTGATCCTCTTCGCGCGGTCGATATCCGCTTGTGTCGCGACCCGTTCGCCTGAGTCGTCGCAATGATGGCATTTGTACACTCTTGCATACGGCGCGTCCTCGCCTTTTCGCCAGAGGAACGATTCGGCCTGGATCTCGTTATCGCATTTTTCGCAGGTTGTGGTGTACAGTGATTGCAGGTGTGCCTGCAGGCGTTCATCCCCCTTTTTAATGACGGCAAGGTCTGCCAGAGCGGCTTTGAAATCAGATTCCGGCGGGGGGGCGGCAGACATCTCCAACAGGAAGCGGTTGATGGGGTTGTTGACCGTCACCAGTACGCGATAGCCTGCGCGCGCGGCTTCGAGAATCAGCCGGGGGGAGAATCCGAATGGGTCGAGGAGCCAGGTTGAAGTCTCAGCATGAAGCGATAACCACGTGGAGATGACTCCCTCTTCCAATGGCGGGATAAATCGTGACAGGGGACCCGGGTCCGCAGGGCTCATCCCCGGGATGTAGGGCTGGTGATCCATCTTGGGTTAAGTATACATCCCCCGGTGCCATCGCGCTGAGATTATGGCAATTGCCCTAACACGGGTGCACAGACAATATCATAGTATTCCAACTCTGTGGCTTTATTCTGTTCGGCATACGCAGCGGCTTCCTTGCCGATGTTGCGGACGTTATCAAGTTCGGACTGTACCTGATAGGGCCAGTAGCGCGGGATGACCATGCGCGGATCGTTGACATAGCCTTCCGAGAGGTAGGCAGGGCGCGCG
>DATDAG010000059.1:0-7853 GCA_036525495.1 Anaerolineales bacterium | reverse complement strand
ATTCGAGCTCAACCGGAGACTCTGCGTCAAGTGTACGCGGCAGCCATCCGGTCCGGTGCGAAGCGAATTTGCGCCGCGGACACGGTCGGCCACATCACACCGCATGGAGTCCATACGCTGATCACATTCCTGCGTCAAGTGGTGGATGAAGTTGATCCGAGCGTTGGCATTGACTGGCACGGTCATCGCGATCGCGGACTTGATATCGCCAACACCCTCGCGGCAATCGAGGCTGGCGCCGACCGTGTCCATGCTTGCGGCATGGGCATCGGCGAACGTAGCGGTAACACTCCCATGGAACTTTTGTTGGTTAACCTCAACCTGCTCGGCTGGGCTGACCGCGACCTCACCAAACTGCCGGAGTACTGCGAAATAATCGCTGAAAAATGCGGGGCGGTCATTCCCTTCAATTATCCAGTGGTTGGCGCAGACGCGTTCCGCACCGCGACCGGGGTCCATGCTGCAGCGGTCACCAAAGCATTGGCCATGAACGACGAGTGGCTGGCGGAAAGAGTCTATTGTGGCGTTCCCTCCAGCATGGTGGGGCGCGCGCACGAGATCGAGATCGGTCCTATGTCAGGCGAACACAATGTGCGTTTCTTCCTCCAAAAGCGCAGTTTACAGGATGACCCTGTCATCGTGGCAAAAATATTGGAAGTCGCTAAACGATCCAATCGCTTGCTCTCTGAAGACGATGTCAAACGTATCGTCACCGTCATGAGCCGCCGTTTGCGAGCACATCAGGAGATCACCGACGATGAAATTGACCGCGAACTCTCAAGAGAAAAGATGAAGACCTGAGGATGTTGATTCGCGTTCGACTAGCTGAACCGTTTTGGATATCTGTAGGCAAACGCGATCTGGAATTAGATCTTGCGGAAGGAGCGCGTGTGTCTGATTTGCTCGCGCGATTGCGTGAAGAGTATCCTGCCTTGGATTTGGAAATGGATCAATCGCCACCTCACATCTTTATTGATGATATGGAAGCAAATGCCGCTTCTTTCCTGACCGAGGGCGGGCGCGTGCATTTGGTCTGGCCTGTGGCTGGAGGTTAAATCACTTGAAATACACGTCACCCATTGCCATCATTGATCTCACGAGCGGTGAAATAAGGATCACATCCACGCCCGATAAGTTGATGCGTGCGTATCTCGGCGGGCGCGGACTCAACATGGCTTATCTCCGGCATTACCTGCGCGCTCACGGTGACCTGCGCGAAATTGATGCATTCGATCCCCGTAATCCGCTGATCATTGGCGCAGGCTTATTGACCGGAACCATAGCCCCCAACGCGGCACGCTTTAACGTATCTGCGCGTTCGCCCGAAAGCGGCATCCTTGGCGATTCCAATTGCGGCGGTTTTTTTGCGGCAGCAATGCGCAAGGCAGGTTTTGACAGGCTGGTGATTTTAGGTCGCACGGAGAAACCCTCCTATTTACTGCTCGAGGATGGAAAGATAAGTATTGTTCCTGCGGATGGGCTTTGGGGGTTGAATGTGATTGAGACACAGGAGCAGCTCAAAGCGAGGCATGGAGGCGGAACCATATCCGCAGTGATCGGTCCATCAGGAGAAAAACTTGTCCGCATGGCATCCATCATGACGGGCAAAAAGAATACCGCCGGACGAGGCGGCATGGGTGCGGTCATGGGAAGCAAGAATCTCAAAGCCATCGTCGCGCGCGGCGGAGAAACCATTGAAGTGATGGAAAAAGAGGCGTTGCGCGCCTTGCGGGTCAAACAGCAAAACGATTTGAAAAGTTCAAAGATCGTGCAGGTTCTTGGCAGGGTCGGCACACCCCTGCTTTACGAAGTGAGCAACCGTCTCGGAGCGATCCGCACGCGCAACAGCCAGGAGAATTTTTTTGAAGATACGCTCAATGCCGAAGAGATCGAAATATATTCAGACAAGATGCTGGCGTGTACCTCGTGTGTGGTGCATTGTCGTCATCGAAACACACTTGGCGGTGAGGGACCGGAATATTCAACGATCGGTTTGCTTGGCGCGAACACCGGCATTGCGCCGACCGATCAGGTCATCATATTAAATAATCTGGTCAATGATTTGGGGATGGATGCGTCTTCCACAGGAACGATCATTGGCTGGGCGATGGAACTTTATCAGCGCGGGCTGATCGATGATTCGATGACGGGTTCGCCATTGAAATGGGGTGACTATGAAGGCATCCACAGTTTGATCGAAGATATCGCATATCGGCGCGGCTTTGGCGACAAACTTGCTGAAAGCACACAGGCAATGCGCTTCTTCCCACCCGAGGCACGCGATTATTTGATTGCCGTCAAGAACCTGCCGCAATCCGACCCGCATGATGTGCGTTACTTCAAAGGTTTTGCGTTGGGCATCGCAGTTGCCAGCCGCGGCGCGGACCACTTGCGCAACCGTCCCACGTTGGAAGTATTCAAACTGCCCGATGAAGCGCGTGCAAAAGTCTATGGACGCGCCAACGATCCCAACCCGATCGGTTACAAAGATAAGGGCCTCATTATTGCCTGGGGAGATGATATTTTTGCAGTATCGGATTGTCTGGGTATATGCAGATTTGTCACGCGCGGATTCAACAGTCCGCATTTGCTGGGCTACGAGGAATTTTGTGAGTTGATTTCAGCGGCAACGGGATACGAATATACACCCGAGACATTGCGTGCTGTCGGACGGCGAACTCTGGACACGGAACGCCTCCTCAATGCGGACTTCGGCCTGACACGCGCCGACGACACCTTGCCCAAACGATATTTTGATGAACCCATGTCTGCGCGCAAAACCAAAGGACATCACATTGACCGCGAGCAATTTCAAAAGATGCTCGACGAATATTACACCGAACGCGGCTGGGATAAAGATGGAAAAGTTTCAGTCGGAAGAATCGCGGAGATAGATAGTTTGATTTCTTAAAGGATGAATGATGAATTATGAAGAGTCTTAATGCTTTGGGTTTCTTTTCATCCTTCATCATTCCCATTTCATCTTTTTTGGAAGAAATTCTTGAATGAGGTAGATAATTATGGCCCATACTCTTGCTGAAAAAATTCTCGCTGCCAAATGCGACCAAACGCAACTCTCGCCGGGTCAGTTCGTCAACGCGCGCGTAGACCTTGTATTGGCATCCGAACTTTCGGGTATTCTCGCCATTGAAGAGTTCGAGAAGATCAAGGGGGCGCGTGTCTTCGACCCGAAGAAAGTCGTCTTTGTGATGGACCACTTCACCCCTGCCAAAGATATCAAAAGTGCGGAGATCGTCAAGCAATGCCGCGAGTTCGCACAGCAGCATGGCATCCGTTTTTACGATGTGGGACGCGCCGGGATTCAACACATCCTGTTGCCCGAACAGGGATTGATCGCGCCAGGCGATTTGATCGCAGGCGCAGATTCACACACCTGCACGCATGGTTTCATCGGCGCGTTTGGGACGGGTATCGGCTCGACTGACGCGGCCGTGGCAATGGTACTTGGCGAAATGTGGTTGAAGGTACCGGAGAGTAGCAAGTTCATCTATCATGGCAAACTTCCAAAATGGGTCGGTGGCAAGGATTTGATCCTGCACACCATCGCGCAGATTGGCGTGGAGGGCGCCCGCTATCAAGCCATGGAATTCACCGGCGAAGTTGTAGCAGAACTGGAGATGAACGATCGCTTCTCGATGGCGAACATGGCGATCGAAGCAGGGGCAAAAGCCGGTCTCTTCGCCGCAGACGAGAAAACACGCAAATATATTCGCGCGCGCGGCAGGGACGATGGGCTCTACCTCCAGAGCGACCCGGACGCTGAATACACCAACGTATTTGAGTTCGATGTGTCCGAATTCGAACCGTTCATCGCAGTGCCTTTCATCCCGGAAAACGTGAGGCCCATCTCCGAACTGAATGGCTTGGAAATCAATCAGGCAGTGATCGGTATGTGCACCAACGGCAATCTGGAGGACTTGCGCGCCGCGGCGGAAATTCTCAAAGGACACAAGATCCATCCGCGCGTGCGTGCGGTGATCATCCCCGGTTCGCAAAAAGTTTACCTTGATGCGATGCGTGAAGGTTTAATAGAGATCTTTATCGAGGCGAATTGTTCGGTAAGCACCCCCACTTGCGGACCCTGTCTCGGCGGGCACATGGGTGTGCTGGCGGCTGGCGAGCGCTGCATCTCAACCAGCAATCGCAACTTCCGCGGGCGCATGGGACACCCCGATAGTGAAGTTTACTTATCCAATCCCTATATTGCAGCAGCGTCCGCAATTGCCGGTGAAATCATTGTCCCCGATCAACTTCATCAAAAGGCTCAGGCATGACATACGAATCCTTCCACAATACAAACATAGGCGAATTATTGAGTGTGCAAGCGGTGCGTTTTTCCAACCAGACATTTTTGCGTTTGGATGGAGAACGCTTGACGTACGCAGATGTGGAATATCAATCCTGCGCGCTGGCGGCTGGCCTGCGCGGACTTGGAATTCAGCCGGGCGACCGGCTGGGTGTAATCCTGCCGAACACGCCTGCTTTCGTGATCACGATCTTCGCCGCGGCAAAAGCAGGTTTGATCCTCGTACCGATCAATGTCCGCCGCGACAGCGATAATGTTCTTACTCGTTTAATAAAGACCCGCCCCAAAGCACTGGTGACATTTTCGGAACCAAAAGAATTCAACGGCACAGACCATCTCAACATGGTTACTAACATGTGGAGCGACCTGCCTGATTTAGCACATCTCATTGCAGTTTCTCCAACGCGCAAATCTCAGAAGAAGAACCGCATCATTTCATGGAATAGTCTGCTGGATGATACCGCTCCGCTCGTGCCGTCGACAGCAAAACCTCAGAACCCGGCCGCTATTATTCACACGTTGGGAAGTTCCGGCGAGCCACGCGGTGCAACGCTCACTCACGGTGGACTCGTCCATAACGCTTCCAACATTGCGGCTCGATTGGACTGCACCGCAGAAGATGTTTTCCTCGGAGCAATCCCATTTTCCAATACTTTCGGGTTAACTTCCATCATTCTGACCTGTGTGGTTGCCGGAGCTCAACTTGTTTGTATGCCGCATTACCGTCCACACGAGGCATTGCGTCTGGTCGAGGAGACCAGCGTCACCATCCTGCCCGGTGTGCCGACCATGTTTGCCCTTGAACTTAATCACCCGGACTTCAATCCCTCTGCCTGTGCCAGTCTTCGCACGGGCATCATGGCTGGCGCGCCCTGCCCGCCTGAACTTGTGCGCCGTGTTCGCGAAGAAATGGGGTGCAATCTATTGATCGGTTACGGCTTGACGGAAGCTTCACCAGCGGTGACGATGACCCATCTGGAAGATGGACCCATCACCGCCACTGAGACTGTTGGGCGTCCCCTTGATGATATCGAACTCAAAGTCATCAAGGGGAAGAGCGAATCGCTTTCTCCGGGAGAGGAAGGTGAACTCTGTGTACGCGGCTACAACATCATGACAGGGTACTGGGAGGACCCTCAGGCAACCGCGCAGGTTTTGGATGAGGAAGGCTGGTTGCACACCGGCGATCTAGCGATCATCGATCCTGATGGTCCCGTTCGCATTGTTGGCCGTAAAGATGAGGTCATCATACGCGGCGGATTCAAAATCTACCCCGGCAGTATCGAGATGGTTCTTCGCTCCTTTCAGGGCATTCTTGACGCGGCGGTCGTCGGCGTGCCTGATTTGATCTACGGAGAGTTGACTTGCGCATGTCTGGTTCGCGAGCCAAAGGCTGACTTCGCCAAAGAACAAGTACTCGCTTTTGCGAGAGTCCATCTGCCTGATTACGCAATCCCTGACCGTGTCATTTTCTTCGAGGCCCTGCCGCGTCACCCGGGCGGACCTGTGCAGAAAGATTACCTGCGCGAGCGTGTGCGCATCCGTGGGCATGCCTGGAAGTTTGGACGTAACGTGGATACCGACGCCATCATCCCGGCGCGTCACTGCAACACCGCCGACCCGCGCGAATTGGCGTTGCACTGCATGGAGGACGCCGACGCGAACTTCGTCAAAAAGATGCGGCGCGGCGATCTCATTGTTGCTGATTCAAATTTCGGCTGTGGTTCGTCGCGTGAGGTCGCGCCGCTCACTATCAAAGCCGCGGGCGTTTCGGCTGTTGTCGCCAAATCCTTTGCGCGCATTTTCTTCCGCAACGCCATCAATATCGGTCTGCCGATTCTGGAATGTCCCCAGGCAGTGGATGGAATCAATGAAGGCGACGAGGTCGAGATTGAACCCGCCGCGGGCATCATCCGCAACCTGACGACCGGTGCGCAATATCAGGCTGTTTCGTTCCCTGATTTCCTTCGCCGTATCATTGATGTGGGCGGCTTGCTGGCGTACGCAGAGGAACGACTCGCGGAAAAAAATTCTGCATAAATGCGGAGACGACGAATGAAGACATATAATATCGGTGTTATCGCGGGTGATGGAATCGGTCCAGAGGTCACCAATGAGGCGATGAAAGTCCTGCATACCACGATGGCCATCAACGATTTCGATTGCAACTTCATCGATTACCCTTATTCCGGCGCGTATTATCTCAAAACGAAGGAACTTGTCCCCGACAAAGTGATTGACGAATGGAAGACATTGGATGCAGTCTTTCTCGGCGCCATCGGTCATCCGGATGTGGAACCGGGACTCGTTGAACGTTCGGTCATTCTCGGTTTGCGCTTCGGGCTGGACCTGTACATTAATCTCCGCCCAATCAAACTCTACTCTGAAACCATTTGCCCCATAAAGGACAAGCGTCCTACCGATGTTGATTTTACGGTGGTGCGCGAAAACACGGAGGGTGAATACACACAAATTGGCGGCGCTTTGAAGAAAGGCACGCCGGATGAAGTCGCGACCTTCACAAGCATCTACACGCGGAAGGGTGTGGAACGTGTCATCCGTTACGGGTTTGAACTCGCGCGTTCCCGTTCTGCGGAACACAACCGCCCGGGACGCTTAACTCTGGTGGATAAGGCGAACGCTATCCGCCCGCAAGATATCTGGACACGCGCCTTTGCCGAAATCGGAAAGGAATATCCTGATATCGAACGAGACCATGCCTACGTGGATGCGTGCGCAATGCTGATGATTCAAAAACCGGAATGGTATGATGTGATCGTCACCACCAATCTGTTCGGCGACATCATCACTGACCTGGGAGCCATACTTCAAGGTGGAATCGGCATCGCTGCCTCCGCCAATCTGCACCCTGGTAAGACTTCCATGTTCGAACCGATTCATGGTTCCGCGCCGGATATTGCAGGGCAGAATGTGGCTTGTCCGCTTGGCGCGATCATGGCTGTCTGTATGATGTTGGATTACCTTAGTGAAAATGACGCGGCGAAGCAAATAGAAGAAAGCGTGGCACATTTGCTCGCCAGTGGGAAAATCTCCCATGCCGACGCGCGCAGCAACATCAGCACGGCTCATATGGGAGAGATGATTGTCAAGCAGATTCAAGCGTCGGCTGTATGATGATTCGTTCATACCAGAGTAGTTCCATGCAATTCACAGAAGTCTTCATACAGGAACATCGCGTCATCGAAAAAGTGTTCGTATCGTGCAAAAACCTCATCCGACAGAAATGGGACTAAATAGGTAGCAAACCGACCCCTCTTGTGCCGAAGAGTAGTCCTTCGAAACCAGGAAAATATGGGAGTTCAGCTGAAAAAGAACGCTCAGATTAGCTGGTGAGGCGTATCTTCTCAATAAATGGGGGAAATATCGGTGCCGCCACAATCGGCGGTGGATAATAAAAACGCGCCTGAGTGGGTGCGTTTTTGCGTCAAAATGGCTTGCCGGGTAGCGGAACGGGCAGAGTCGGGCCTTGATCGGCCGATTTCCTCCTCCATTCAGCGCCCCGCGC
>DATDAG010000058.1:0-8354 GCA_036525495.1 Anaerolineales bacterium | reverse complement strand
CCCGACGTGGACTACATTGATGGTCTCTCTCCTGCTGTTTCAATCGACCAAAAATCAACAAGTCACAATCCGCGTTCGACGGTCGGCACCGTGACCGAAATATACGATTACATGCGTCTGCTGTTTGCGCGCGCTGGCATTCCACACTGTCCTGTATGTGGACGCGAGGTGGTAAAACAATCGGCGCAGGAGATCGTGGACCAGATACAGAACCTTCCCGAGGGTTCGCGTATTCTGATCCTCTCTCCTCTCGTGCGTGGACGCAAGGGAACGTATCAGGCTGTGTTCGAGGAGATTCGCAAGGCAGGCTTCACTCGCGCCCGCGTGGACGGAACGGTTCATTCCCTGGACGACGAGATCGAACTCGATCGCTACAAGCAACATACTATCGAAGCAGTTGTCGACCGCCTTGTCATTTCCAACGAGGGTACAAAGGAGGATAAAAGCGCCGCACTCACCCGTCTGACCGATTCAGTGGAGACTGCCCTCAAGTTTGGAGAAGGATATCTTGCTGTTAATCTTGTAGACAAAGAGGAAGACATTCAATACTCTGAGCATCTCGCCTGCCCGGAACACGGGACAACCGTCCCCGAGGTGGAGCCACGCACGTTTTCCTTCAACACACCGCAAGGTGCCTGCCCGGACTGTCAGGGTCTTGGCTCGAAACTGGAAATAGACCCGGACCGCATCATCCCGGACCGAGACCTGTCTCTCAACGAGGGGGCGATTGCCAGTATGGAGTGGAGCGGACCGAAAGTGGAAGGCGGCTATTACTGGCAAAGTTTGATCAACGCTTCGAAGGCATACAAAATAGATTTGGATAAACCCGTAAGGGAACTCACTAAAGCCCATTTGGACATCGTCCTGTATGGCACAGGCGACAAACAAATCCAGATGACGTATCAGAACTCAAGCGGCAACGAATATAAATTCAAGCGCGCCTTCGAAGGCGTAATCACGAATCTCGAACGCCGCTACCGCGAAACAAATTCGGAATACATCCGCGAAAAGATCTCCGAGTTCATGTCGGATCGCCCATGTCCATCGTGCAAAGGCAAACGTCTTAACCCCGCTGCGCTGGCAGTGACAGTGGACGATGTCAACATCGTTGATGCAAACTCATGGCATGTGCTCAAAACCCTGGAATGGGTAAAGAAATTATCAAACAAAAACTCCCCGCTTTCATCCAAGCAAAAGAAGATCGCCGAACGCGTTCTAAAGGAAATTCACGAACGACTGACGTTTCTTGTCAATGTGGGTTTGGATTACCTGACCCTCAACCGCTCCGCCGTGACATTATCGGGCGGCGAAGCGCAGCGCATTCGCCTGGCTACACAGGTTGGTTCGAGACTCGTGGGTGTGTTGTATGTTCTGGACGAACCTTCGATCGGGTTGCATCCACGCGACAATTCGAGACTGCTCGATACGCTCAAAGGTCTGCGCGACTTGGGCAATACCGTCATGGTCGTGGAGCATGATGATGAAACCATCCGTGAAGCCGATTGGGTGATAGACCTCGGTCCAGCCGCTGGCGAGCATGGAGGCAAAGTCATTGCAGAGGGAACACCTAAGCAGATTTTGGCACATCCCAAGTCATTGACGGGAAAATATCTTTCGGGGCGGATGCAGGTTCCAGTCCCGGAAGAGAGGCGTGAGGGGAACGGCAAGAGTCTCAAGATCGTGGGCGCGTCCGCGAACAATCTCAAAAAGATCGATGTCAGCATCCCGCTGGGGAAACTGGTCTGCATCACTGGTGTGAGCGGATCGGGTAAGTCCACGTTGATGAGCGATATTTTATATAACGCGCTGGCGGCAAAACTGATGGGGTCGCGGACCACTGCCGGCGAGCACGAAAAGATCGAAGGCGTAGAACATCTCGATAAGATCATCAACATCGACCAGTCGCCCATTGGGCGCACACCACGCTCGAACCCCGGGACATATACAGGGCTGTTCGATGAGATACGCAAGTTGTATGCAGAATTGCCCGAAAGCAAAGTGCGCGGATACAAGCCCGGGCGGTTTTCGTTTAACGTGCATGGCGGGCGGTGCGAAGCATGCCAGGGACAGGGTGAACTGCGGATCGAGATGCAGTTTTTGCCGGATGTGTATGTGCCCTGCGACGTATGCCACGGCAAACGATTCAACCGCGAGACCTTGCAGGTGATGTTCCGCGATAAGCACTCGATTGCCGATGTTCTGGACATGACTGTTGACCACGCGCTCGAGGAATTCAAGAATTACCCGCCGATGTTGAACAGGTTATCCTTGTTGCAGGAAGTTGGGCTGGGATATATCCGCGTCGGTCAGCCTGCAACAACGCTTTCGGGCGGCGAAGCGCAACGCGTAAAACTCTCGAAAGAACTTTCCCGCCGTGCAACAGGACGCACGCTTTATGTTTTGGACGAACCCTCCGTCGGCTTGCACGCGGCGGATGTGCACAAGTTGATCGAGGTCTTGCAACGGCTCGTGGATTCGGGCAACTCTGTACTCATCATCGAACACAATCTGGACATCATCAAAGTGGCGGACTGGGTCATCGATCTCGGTCCCGAAGGCGGTGACAGGGGCGGAAAATTGATCGCCGAAGGCTCGCCCGAACAGATCATGAAAATCAAAGGTTCGTATACGGGGAAATATCTGAAAGGGCATGTAAAGTAAATCGGTCAATCGTTGAAGATCGACAATTTTCGACGTTTGACCCCTTGGCACATTCAGGGCTGGCATTTCGACGTACAAAGACATCATTTTTCAGGTAGAATTATTCCCACGTATGAGGTGGAACAATGTTTCACTAAAACGTGTCTTAAGCAAACAAGGAAACCATTATGTTAAACCGAACACCACCCAACAGGCCGCCTAACACAACCAACGTGATCAAATCCTATCGTAAACGCCGCATGGCAAGGGGTCCGATCCTGTTCTATGGAGCCATTGCATTGGTGGTCATTGGCGTGACTCTGCTCGTCATCTGGCTGATGGGACCGGACCAACCGCTCGGCGCGATGTTTGCTACAGAGACACCCACCGCCACGTTGACGTCCACGCCGACAAGCACATCCACACCCACATTAACTCCAACCGTTACTGAAACGCCCACGATCACATTCACACCGACACCTTCGGAAGATTATCCGTATACTCTGATAGAAGGCGACACCTTGCAAGGCATCGCAGAAAAATTCGATCTCGGCGACGATGGCGTTCTATTGCTTCTTGAGAAAAACCCGGTCATCGTGGAAAACAACGGACTATACTTCGTCGGTCAAACGATCATCATCCCGAAACCCGGAACTGTTCTTTCCACCACCACGCCAATCCCCCCAGACCTTCCACGCGGCACAAGGATCGAATACAGCGTCTTGCCTGGCGATACTTTGGCTGGCATTGCCGCCAAATTCAACAGCCTGGCAGATGACATTATCAAGGCAAATGAGATTGAGGACGCAAATGCACTTTTTGTGGGACAAACCCTTCAAATTCCCGTCAACCTTGTGACGGTAACCGCAACGCTTCCTCCCACGTCCACGCCTGTCACGCCCACCGTAGCAGGACAGCCCACCCAAGCCGCAACTGCCACACCTGCCCCAAGCAATGGAGGCGCATCGTGCAATGTCACGGCAAACGAAGTCTTTGTGACAAACCTGGTTACGCTCATCAACAATGCCCGCACGAGCAATGGACTGCCCGCCTTGAGTGTCAACCAGAAACTGGTCGCCGCGGCAAACGGACACGCAACCGATATGGTCTGCAAGAATTACCTCAGCCACATTGGCCTTGATGGTTCCACGCCCCAGTCCCGCGTTGCCGCGCAGGGATATTCCGCCTCGCTTGTGCTGGAAGACATCTACGCCCTGCATCCTGCCTATGGCATCAACGCACAAGCCGCCTTCAACTGGTGGATCAATAACCCGGAGAGCCGCGGAAATATCCTGAACGCCGTCACAAAAGAATTCGGTATCGCATATGTCGAATCTGAACAAAGCCTGCTCGGCGGCTACTTTGTGATGGTATCTGCCAGTCCCTAACTTTTTCTGGACAAATCAAGGCGCCTAATGTAAAATAGCGCTCTTGCGGCGGCAGAAAACCGCCATTCAATAAGAAAGGCCCCGCTGAGGCGGGATCAGTGATAAGAAATCTCGGAGGAAGACCTTGGCTAACATTCAGTCTCAGATCAAACGAAACAAACAGAACGAAAAGCGCCGCCTGCGTAACCGCGTCGCCCGCGGTAATGCCCGTAGTGCTGTCATCAAGGCGCAAGCGGCTTTTGAAGCGAACTCGCCCGAAACCAAAGAAGAAGTTATGATGGCGATCAGCGCCATTGACAAAGCCGCGGAGAAAGGCGTGATCCATAGGAACAACGCCGCGCGCCGCAAAAGCCGCCTGATGAAGAAGCTTGCTTCTCTCAAGTCGGAATAAGCAAAAACAGTATTCAAACAAACTGCGGGAGTCACTTGACTCCCGCTTTTGTTATCAATTGCCCGTCTGTATAGGTCACGTTTGAAACACGACCTACGATATAATCCAAATCACCATCCACAGGATTGCTTCGCTTATGCTTGAAAAAGAACAACAACTCATCGAAGAAAAGATCAAGAAATATTGCGCGGCGAATGATATAACACTCGCCGAACTCAAATGGCAACCCATCCCTTTCTCGGGCGAATGGGGCACATCCACCTCGTTCTTCCAGACCGCCGCAAATGAAGCCCGCGCGGGCAAAGGGAACAAGATCCCAGTTCCGCAGAAGGCTCAGGAAATCGCGGAACAGATCCGGGCTGAGTTGGGGAACGTGAACGGGGTCAGTCATATTGAAGCGATTAAAGGGTACGTCAACGTTTATTATGAAACATCCGATTACGCGCGCCGAACAGTGGAGGAAGTGCTCGCTTCAAAATCCGACTTTGGGCGGGGCGCGCCAAAAAACGAGCGGGTCATGGTGGAATACGCCCAGCCAAACACACATCATTCGTTCCACATCGGGCATTATCGCAACACGGTTCTGGGTGAAGTACTTGCGCGGCTGGTGAAGTTCGCAGGTTTTGAAACGATCCGCGCATCGTACCCTGGTGATCTGGGACTTGGCGTTGTGACTGTGATGTGGATCTACGAAAAGTTCTACAAGGGCCAGGAACCTAAGGGTGTTCACGAACGCGGACAGTGGCTGTTGAAATTGTATGTGGAAGCTACAAAACTGCTCGAGAAGAAGGAAAACGAAACATCCAAAGAGACCGCCCAGCGCGAGGCATACGAAGCCGAACGCCGCGAGATGTACCGCAAATGGGACGCAGGTGATCCATATGTGGTTGAGTTATGGAAGACCACACGCGAGTGGAGTTTGGAAGAACTGCGCGATGTGCTGGACATGATGGACGTGAAGATAGATGTCTGGTTCTATGAATCGGACGTGGACAAGCCATCGAAAGCCATCGTGGAACAGTTGATCGAGAAGGGTATCGCCGATGACGAACGCCCCGAGGGCGGCGCGGTGATCGTAAAGATCGACGAGAAACTCGGCTTGACCAAGGAAAAGTATCGTACGAACGTCATCCTGCGCTCGGACGGCACAACACTATATCTGACGAAAGACCTTGCGCTCGCGAAAGAAAAATTCGAAAAGTATCACGTTGATCGCTCGATTTATGTAGTGGATGTTCGCCAATCCATGCACCTGCAACAGGCGTTTGCCATTTTGAAACTGTGGGGTTTCCCGCAGGCGGAGAAATGCCATCACCTGGGTTATGGCTTCGTGAGCCTGCCCGAGGGAGCCATGTCTGCGCGGCGCGGACGCGTGGTGCTGTTCAAGAATGTGTACGATGAAGCCATCAAGCGCGTGCTGGCGGTTGAATCGGAACGAAGCGGCAACATCCCCGAAGCCGAACGGGAAACGATTGCCAAGCAGATCGGCCTGGGCGCGCTGGCTTACTCGATGTTGTCTGTGGACAATAACAAAGACATCGTCTTCGATATGGATGAAGCGTTGTCGTTCGATGGACGGACCGGTCCTTATATTCAGAACGCGCATGTAAGAGCCAATTCCATACTGAAAAAAGCGAACGTTCAACATACTGACCTGCAACCTGCAACTTTTGACTTTGAACTGACCAAACACGAGATCGAACTGATCGAGCAGATCTCGCGCTTCCCGAATGCGGTTCGGCAGGCTGCCAACGAGTATCGTCCGCTGGTGATGGCGCAATATGCTTATGACCTGGCAAATGCCTTCCACTCGTTCTATCACGCGGTGCCGGTCTTGCAAAGCAAGGACGAGAACATTCGCAACGCGCGTTTGGGGCTGGTTGCCGCGGCAAAGCAGACGATTGCGAACGCCCTGCACTTGCTCGATATTCAGTCACCAGATGTAATGTAGGAAACAGGTTGAACATAATCTTTACGTTTTGCCGGTTTTTATTACTATAATAATGTCATCCTGAGTGAAACGAAGGGTCTCAAATCCAAATACAGAGACTCTTCGGACCTCGTCCTCAGAGTGATATAAATTAGGAGAACCCTATGCCAATCAAAACTCTCATCATGGGCGCGGCTGGGCGCGACTTCCACAACTTCAACACCTTCTTCCGTGGGAACAAGGATTACGAAGTGGTGGCATTCACCGCAACCCAGATCCCTGACATCGAGGGACGCGTCTACCCGGCCGAACTGGCTGGCGACTTGTATCCGAGCGGAATCCCCATCCGAGCCGAGGAGGAATTACTCGACCTCATCAAGAAGCATGGCGTGGAGCAGGTTGTCTTCGCGTACAGCGATGTGCCGCACGAATATGTGATGCACAAAGCCAGCATGGTCAATGCCGCAGGCGCAGACTTCCGCATCATGGGGACGAAATACACGCAGGTGAAATCGAACAAGCCTGTCGTGTCGATCAGCGCTGTTCGGACGGGATCAGGCAAAAGTCAGACAACGAGGCGGGTGTCTTTAGCCCTCCAGGAATTGGGGTACAAAGTCGCGGCGATCCGCCATCCGATGCCTTATGGGAATCTGGTCGCGCAGGAAGTCCAGCGATACGAAAATTATGACGATCTCGACGAATATGACTGCACTATCGAAGAGCGCGAGGAGTATGAGCCTCATATCGATAATGGCGTCATCATCTACGCGGGTGTGGATTACGAAAAGATCGTCCGCAAGGCCGAGGCGGAAGCGGACATTATTTTGTGGGACGGCGGCAATAACGATTTCCCGTTCTATGTTCCTGACCTGCAAATTGTAGTTGCAGACCCACACCGACCTGGACATGAGACCACCTATTATCCCGGCGAGACGAATGTGCGCACGGCCGATGTATTCGTGCTAAACAAAGTGGACACTACCGATGCCGAAAATGTGATCCAATTGCGCGAGTCGCTTCGCACATTGAACCCGAATGCGGTACAGATCGAAGCCGCCTCCCCATTGTTCGTGGATGATCCCGATACCATACGCGGCAAACGCGTGTTGGTGATCGAAGATGGGCCGACGCTCACGCATGGCGAGATGGCGTACGGCGCAGGCTATGTTGCGGCACGTCGCTTCGGCGCAAAAGAAATCGTTGACCCGCGTCCGTTCGCAGTCGGTTCGATCGCTGACACGTTCGCGAAATATCCAACAACGGGACCGATCCTCCCTGCGATGGGATACGGCGAAAAACAGACCCGTGAACTCGAAGAAACGATCAACAAGTCTGATGTGGACATGGTTGTGATCGGCACGCCCATCGATCTGACGCGTGTGGTAAAGATTAACAAGCCGCACCAGCGCGTGCGCTATGAGTTGCAGGAGATCGGTCAACCAACATTGAAGGATGTGTTGATGAAGAAGTTTGGCGAGAAGAAGTAAACAGGTTTTGGTAGTCGCT
The DNA here is from genome assembly GCA_036525495.1 of Anaerolineales bacterium. Taxonomy (GTDB): domain Bacteria; phylum Chloroflexota; class Anaerolineae; order Anaerolineales; family Villigracilaceae; genus Defluviilinea. The sequence goes on along the minus strand of DATDAG010000058.1, from coordinate 499 downwards.
GGAAATAGCAGAGGGTCGGGTGATAAAATTCACCCGACCCCTTTTTATTAAAGCGAGGGCTATAATTCATGAAAAAGCAGAACCTAATATCCCGATTCCGTGCATGGCTGAAAAATATCCCAATCCAAGATCCGATCAACCGCCAAATGGGGGCACTATTGCAGGTAATCTTGATTGGGCTGGTCGCCATTATTTTATTTTCCACAATCACAAATCTGATTCTCCTTCCGCCGGATTATTCAAGGCAAGAACTTCTCATCCAAAGCATCCTGATCCTCTCGATCTTCGCCACCCCCGTGATCCTGCTTCGACGCGGATACTTTCGCATTTCGGTAATCATCATCATTGCGGTTTTTATTGTTTTGGTATCTGCATCCATCCTCAACAGCAACCTTCGAGCTATTGCCGAAAGTCTGGCATTTTTCACGATTGGCATTCTCCTCGCGGGCTTGTTGTTAGGTCGGCGCGCACTGGTTTTCACGTTTACGATTAGCGCGGT
>DATDAG010000057.1:0-5371 GCA_036525495.1 Anaerolineales bacterium | reverse complement strand
GTAATGCAAACGAGTCCAGAAAAGAACAATCCAGCCAATCCTTTATATTTTCGCTTCTGAACCATAAATATTAGTAGGTAGGTCATCGACAAGATCATCAAATGAGGCTTGATGGTTGTTAGTATCAGAGCCATTCCTGCCCCAAACCACCAATCCTTTTTGATTAACCACACAGCTGCAATAAGACCAAGAAGGACGAGGAAGGTTACCTGTCCCATGTAAAACCCGGAGACAACCGGAGGAAACACCAAGGCAAATACCAGAAGAACAGGAAATAACCTTGTGTTTTTTGGGGCATTGAATGTATTGGCAAGCATCAAACTCGAAACAATGACAAATATCAGATTAATGGATAGCCATACAAATTTGGCTTGCGGAAAAGAGAGCCATGCCAACGGTAATAAAAAAACGAAAAGGGTGGGCGGATTCCATGCCATGATCGTGGCATCCTGGCTTGTTTTTAACTTCGTATTTTGTATTAATTCCATTAATGATGGATCGTAAGGATTCTGTCCATTGCGAAAAAGATACGTCGCAGACCAATACCCTACAAAATCATTTTCACCCATTGATGTTGTCGATGTTACCTCCCAAATTGTTATAAGGAGAAGAGCGACTGTCAGAATTAATAAACCGCCGAATAACCAGCGCGAAACTTTTACCTGCGATGGTCTCAAGAATTGTTCCAACGGGAACCTTTCCTTCCTTATACTTTATGGGATTTGTAAATTCCTGCCAGTTGTCAAACCCTTTTCAAGAGTAAGATATAACGCGTAAAACCCGTGCGGTACAAATTACTCCTTCATTTTCACGTACATGACGCTCGTGCCGCCCACTTCCTGGGTGCGGATCTCGAACTTGTCTTTTAGCTTCGCGATCATGCGCGAGAGTTGTTTATGGCCATACGTTCGCGGGTCAAAGCTTGGGTCAACCTGGTAGATCGCCTGTCCCATGGATGCTAACGGTGCCCAACCATCCTGTCCCTCTGCCATTTCGAAGGCTTGGCTTAATACGGGCATCGGGTCAAGTTCATCTTTCCCGTTCTCATCTTTCTTTTTCCCGGACTTCTTTGCGTGAGTCTGTTTCTTTTGTGTGGCTTTTTTTTCGGCGGCAAGGTTTTCGGTAAAGACAAATACGTCACAGGCATTGACAAAGGCTTTGGGTGTTTTCTTTTCGCCAATGCCCATCACAAAGATACCCGTCTCGCGAATACGCGTAGCCAGTCTGGTGTAATCGCTGTCAGAAGATACGAGACAGAATCCCTCCACTACGCGGGTGTGCAGGATGTCCATTGCGTCGATGATCATGGCGCTGTCGGTGGCGTTCTTGCCGATTGTGTAACGGAATTGCTGGATGGGTTGGAAGGCGTGATAGTTGAGTGTATCCTTCCATGAGTTCATGTTGTTGGTCGTCCAGTCGCCATAGATGCGGCGGACGGTGACCTGTCCGTGCTTGCCTGCCTCCACGAGCATTTCAGGGAGCAGGGAGGATTGCGCGTTGTCGCCGTCTATGAGGATGGCGATCTTATTTCGGAGTGTGGATAAATTATCGTTTGCCATTCTTTGATTATACCCTTCACGTGCTCTTTGTATTATGGATTGGACGGCACAGGTGTATTCAATCCGTCTGGTTTGGGCGCGAACAGACCAATATCACGGCAGGAATCGATGCCTCCGCGGGGGAAGAGTCCCTGACTGCTGGCAACTTCCACCTGGATCGGGGTTTCCTGTCTGTATGTGCTGTCCACGGTCATTTTGAGAGTGACCTCATAATTGACTGGAATGGATGGGATTTCCAGAACCTTATCAGGATGCTCCCGACCTTCATCGAGCGCGTAAAGGGTTGCGACCAGGTTCGTCAGTTCCACGTTACCGATATTCTTCAAAGTGACATAGGCATTCGTCACTTCGCCCATGCCATGTGTGATGTCGATGCTGGTGTTGCACCCCAGGATGACGATGCGGAGCGCGGGCGCGCTCACCGGGCTGGTCGAGGTGGGTGTGTTGACAGGAACTTCTGTCAATGTAGCAGGGGGCATGTTCGTACTGGTTGGAAAGAAAGTCGGGGTAATGCTGGCGACGATTACCGGCGTTGCCGACGCGTTGGTCACGCCGATAATGACTGGCGTTGGGCTGTATATTGACGGTGTGCGAGTGGGCGGCAGGAATGGTGTTGGCTGGGGCAATGGTTGAATCACCCAGCCGTTGCAAGATGTGAGGAAAATTGCAAATAGAATAAATAATAGGATCTTTTTCATTTCTTCTCCTACTTGTCATTGTAATCCGCTTGGTGTGATTGGGCAAAGCCCCCGTTTGGTCTCTTACAGTTGCCCGCTATCGCCCCAAGTTTCCAGTTTCTTTTGATAATCGGGGTTGTCGTATCTTGATAACGAAAACTCCGATGCGTAACCTGGTAGATCGTTTCCTTTTATTTGTGCGGCAAGCAGTTCACCGACACCACAGGCAGACATGATCCCATAGCCCGACACCGCACCGATCACATACGCGCCAGCCACACCCATCGGTCCCACAAGCGGACGATTCTCGCGTGTTTTTGTGTAGAACCCTCCATCGAGTTGTGGGCGCGGCATCTTTGAGAAATATTCTTTCATGCGCGGCAACATGGCGGCTAAGCCGCGCATTGCGATTTCGGGATACTGTGCATCCATCGTTGGCGCATTCACAGGTTCCATCACTTCCGTGTGATATTCCCATAGCATCAAGATGTCATTGCCACCGCCTTCAGGTCGCGTGTGTACGCCAGATGGAAATGTTTCCATCAGCCAGCGGGTCGAGTCGTCTTCCACCAATGCTTCACGTTCATCGTCGTTCCAGGGTAGTATCTGTGGGTCGTTCCAGATCAACAACGGCGCATCACGCCCAACAACGCCTAATGAATCTTTAATCACCGCTTTGAGGTGCAGTTCGGTATATACTGGTAAACGCACACCGAGTAAATTCCCAACTTCATTGAGAAACGGTCCGGCCGCGTTGATGAAGATGGGGGAATGGATTTGGACTCCCGAACTTAACTGGACTCCCTGAACGCGTCCTCCCTCCACATCCACGCTGGTCACTTTTCCCGCTTCAAACTGGACGCCGAGCCTGCGTCCCGTTTCGAGGAGGTACATGCCAAGCTGTTGCGCGGACAACCAACCCGCTCGTCTCACGTGGAGTGCGGCTACGGCATTCTCAGTAAGATAGGGGAAATTTTTTCGAATGAGTTCGTTGCCGATAAGTAAATCTGCGCCATCGGGTGCATTATGAAAGCCCTCGAGGGGGGAATGTTGGTAGGAAGGCGATTCAGAAGAGTGAATGCGGATCGGACCGGCGCCCAGACTTGAGGTCAGGAGAGAAGCGGATTTCATGTCCTCAATTTTATTTTCATCGGCAGTGACGTACAGGTATCCGCGTCGGTTCATTCGAAAGACGTTCCCGCTCTCATCTGCAAGAGACTCCATCAAGTCAATGGAGCGGTTCATCAACGCCAGCATTTCGGGATCGGGCCACCAATTGCGATAGCATTCGGTGGAACGGTCGCTGGTGAAAGAGAGGGGAGGACGCTCGTCTAAGAGCAGGATGTTTTTAAACCCCGCCTTGGCGAGGAAATACCCGGCGGAAACGCCTGTGATGCCAGCACCGCAGATGATCGCGTCGTAGTGTTTGAACATAAAAATCGGTCTGATTGTATCAGACCGATTTGAGGTTAGTTGAACTTCTGCCTGAGTTCTTCCCAGCCCGGCTCGACGAGGATAGTCCCGTCGGGGAAAATGATGGTTGGCACGCTGCGGTTGCCGTTGTTGACCTGCATGACAAATTCGGTCGCATCCTGGTTGCCCTCCAATCCGACGCGTTCGTGAGGGATGTTGTTCTCTTCAAAGAATTTCTTTGCGCGCAGGCAGTCGGAGCAGTATTCGGTCGTGTACATTACAATCTGGGATGGGGTGCGGGTGTAGTGGTCTGTCATTCTTTACCTTATTCAATGAAATATTTATGTTATTGAGTTTATCGAGGGTCGAAATCTTACCTTGAAAAGCGGCAAGCAAGTTGTTGCCTTGAAATTTTGTAAAGCGACTGCCACTTGTTTTCTTTAATTACTCCCGCGTTGCGGCTTGCGTAAGGATGTGCATTGCTGTTTCGATAACATCAGAATATGGATGAGTTGCAGGTCAGAATGTGGGCTTGGCATAAAAAGAGCGCCCCCGGCGTGATTCGAACACGCAACCACTGGATTCGAAAATTGAAGGTGAGACGTCCATTTGCTGATTTTGTGTTCAATATGTGCAATTATAAACAAAAAAGAGTGGATTTTCGTCCACTCTTTCCAATTCGTACAAATAAGAATATTGCCCAAGGTCTACCGCAAAGTCTACCATTTATCAAGGTATCAGCAACGATGGTATTCTAACCCATCGGTGATGTTTATCCTTTGCCTTGTCCACTTCTCATCGAACATCATGTTATTTATTACCATGCTGGTCTCCTCAGGACGGTGCTAATCAGGTTAATTTTCTTATGTAGGGCGTTCCATCCTTTCGGCCCCATTATTCCCAGAGACGCTCGTTTTGCGGGCTTCCTGCTCTACCAACCGATTGTCATCTGGGTAGTGGTCAAGTAACAAGTGATAGATTGTGACGGATGATAAAGAGCCGCGTCACGGTTTCGTGCATGGCATCCGATTTAGAAAAGGACAGTGTTTTTCTGACGAACCGTGCACATGATTGTCTCAAAGTGCAATACCAACGTTCCATGTGATTGGTTTGCCCGCTTCCTTTGCCAACACATTCGTGAGTCTGGGCAGGAAAGACCAGTTGATAGGCTTCCCAGAAATCACTGTAACTCTGACAGCCTTTGTAGGTGGGTGGGATCTGTTCCCACAATTTGCGACAGGTTGCTTCGCTTCGATCTCCAATCACAAATGCCACGATTTGGCGAGTTCGGCGGCACATCACCGTCCATAGCCAGCGTTTGTTCCACTTTTCCTGGACAAACGACCACATTTCATCCGCTTCCAGGATATCGTCAGGCTCGGCGGGCAGAAGCGTCTCTTCAAGTTTTGGATTGGCTTCGTCTTTTTTTTAGCCAGGAAGCCAATGTCGGGCGGCTCACCCCAAAGGTGCGTTGAATGCCGCGCATACTGGAACGTTCAGCATAGGCTGAAAGAATTTGCTCTTTTTGCGCTTCCGTGTAGCCGCGTTTCGGTTCCAGAACGCCGCGCTTTCCGCAGTCCTTGCACCCGTATTGTTGACTGCCGCTGGCATTATGACCATTCTTGACGATATTTTGGCTATCACAGTTTCGACATTTGTACACAACAAGTTTGGCTATCATTCGCACACTGTAACACAAATCACTTCAACTTGACCACTACC
>DATDAG010000056.1:0-4209 GCA_036525495.1 Anaerolineales bacterium | reverse complement strand
TTGGCGCGCGCGGTCGTTTCAAGCCGATCTTGCGCCGTAGTTCGCACGTTACAGTGGTCCTGCGTGAGCGCGGGTCGTAACCGGGAGAGAAGGAGATATTATGGGTCGTAAAGTTCATCCGATTGGTATGCGCCTTGGGATTAACCAGGGTTGGCAGGGACGCTGGTTTGCGGAAGGTAACCAGTACCGTGATCAATTACACCAGGATTTCGCCATCCGCAATCTTTTGATGGGTGTTCCCTCAAAAGGCGGCGCGGCGAAGAGCGCTGATGTCCGCAAACTTCGCAAGGACATCCCTGATACCATCAAGAACGGTAGAGCAGGCATATCCCGCGTGGAAGTGGAGCGTTACCCGGGAAAAATCCGTGTGGCGATTTATACTGCCAAACCCGGTATTTTGATCGGACGTAAAGGCGAGGGCGTGAAAAAAGTCCGTGCCTGCCTAGAAACCTTGGTTGGGAGGAAGGTTGACCTTGATATCAAGGAGATCGCTTCGCCGGATACCGATGCCATGCTGGTGGCAAAAAATGTAGCCGATCAGTTGGAACGCCGCATTGCCTATCGCCGCGCGATGAAACGCGCGATCCAGCAGGCAATGAAGCAGGGCGCTCAGGGGATCAAGATTCTTGTCGGCGGGCGTTTGGGCGGCGCGGAAATGTCTCGCGATGTCTGGTTGCGCGATGGACGTGTGCCATTGCAGACCCTACGGGCGAATCTGGATTACGCCAGAGCGGAAGCTACCACAACTTATGGTCAGATCGGTGTAACAGTCTGGGTTTATAAGGGTGAGGTCACCCCTGAATCTGAAGAAAAAGCGGAGGCAACCGAAGGCGTGTACGTCAGCGAGTAACAGCGTACTAAGGTTGTAATCTGAGAGGTAAGAATTATGTTGATGCCTAAACGTGTAAAGTGGCGCAAACAAATGCGCGGCCGCATGAGAGGAAAAGCCCTTCGCGGCGCAGAGGTAAGTTTCGGTGAATTCGGTTTACAGGCATTGGAACCGGGTTGGGTGACCGCGCGGCAGATCGAAGCGGCGCGAAGGACTATCGTCCGCGAGATGAAGCGCCGTGGTAAGGTCTGGATCCGCATTTTCCCCGCCAAGCCATTCACTCATAAACCGCCTGAAACCCGCATGGGTTCCGGCAAGGGTAACGTTGAGTATTATGTAGCTGTTGTCAAGCCGGGTCGCGTCATGTTTGAGGTTGGCGGTTTGGACGCGGAGACTGCCGTCCAGGCGCTCAAGAATGCTCAATACAAATTCTCGATCAAGACAAAGATCGTTTCGAGAAGCGACGCAGGAGAGCAGGTATGAAGCCGGTAAAAGCCAGTGTAGTTCGAAGCATGAAGCCGGGCGAGATCGAAACCAAACTCTCCGATGCCCGCGAAGAATTGATGAAACTGCGCTTCCAGCAGGTGACAGGTCAATTGACCGATACCAGCCGTCTGCGAATTCTGAAGCGTGAAATCGCCCGCATGACGACCATCCTGCGGGAGCAGTCTGAGGCTGAAGTCGTGGAAGGTGAAGGATGAACAATCGTCGTCGAATCGTTGGTGTTGTCACCAGCAATAAAATGACCAAAACCGTCGTGGTTGAGATCACGCGCAAGTTTCGACATCCCTTGTATCGTAAGGTTGTTTTTACGAGCAAACGCGTCAAGGCTCACGATGAAATTGGTTGCCAGATTGGCGATGAAGTCCAGATCGTTGAATCACAGCCGATATCGCGTGATAAGCGTTGGGTTGTCGAAAAGATTGTGAAGCGCGAGATCCGCACGGAAGACACAGGTGTTGCCAGTCTCAAGGTGGAGGAGTAAACCATGATCCAGCACGAATCTCGTATGAAAGTTGCGGATAATTCCGGTGCGCGCGAAATATTGGTTATTCATGTGTTGGGCGGTTCCACCCGCAGGTACGGCAGTATCGGGGATGTTGTCGTTGCCACAGTGAAATCTGCGACACCGCAAGGCGGCGTCAAGAAGAGCGAGAAGGTACGCGCCGTTATTGTGCGTTGTTCGAAGGAATGGCGACGCGAGGACGGCTCATACATCCGCTTCGATGATAACGCCGCGGTCATCCTTGATGCTGATGGTGTGAACCCAAGGGGAACTCGTATCTTCGGACCCGTTGCCAGGGAACTCCGTGAAAAAGGTTTTATGAAGATCGTTTCCCTCGCGCCGGAAGTGCTCTAAGGTTTAGGAGTATATAGTATGAAAGTAAAGATTCGCAAAGGCGATACAGTCGAAATTATCAGCGGACGCCTCGAAGACAAGGGCAAGCGCGGTCAGGTGATCAACGTTCTTTTGGACGATCGCCGCGTGGTTGTGCAGGGTGTCAACATCCGCACAAAACATCAGAAGCAGGTTCAAACCGCGGCAGGACGTAACATGAACCCGGGCCGGATCCAGTTCGAAGGCTCGATTGACATCTCGAACGTGATGTTGGTCTGTCCGAAATGCAAGGAAACCACCCGCGTCTCCGTCCAGCGCGTTGAGGATGGCGTCCACCGTGTTTGCAAGAATTGCCAGGCGTTGGTTGATTAAGCCTTGGAGTGATGATTAATGAATATTATGCACGAACGTTATAACAAAGAAATTGTCCCGGCCCTGCGCAAATCCTTTGATTTCAAGAACATCATGCAGGTGCCGCGGATCGAAAAAATCGTGGTTAATATCGGTGTGGGCGAGGCTTTGGATAACCCCAAGGCACTTGAAGCTGCGGTGGCTGACCTGACAATTGTCACAGGTCAAAAGCCGGTCATGAACAAAGCCCGCAAGAGTATTGCCAATTTCAAATTACGCGAAGGGCGTCTGATCGGTACCAAAGTAACCTTGCGGGGTGAGCGCATGTGGTCCTTCCTTGATCGCTTGGTGAATACAGCATTGCCGCGTGTCCGCGATTTTCGCGGTGTATCCGCTAATGCTTTTGACGGTCGCGGTAATTACACGCTGGGACTGCTCGATCAACTGATCTTCCCGGAGATCGAATACGACAAAATTGACAAACTGCGCGGTATGGAAGTCACGATCGTGACTTCAGCCAAAAATGATGACCAGGCACGCGTTTTATTGCAGATGCTTGGCATGCCGTTCAGCAAGAAGGAAGCGTAATCATGGCAAAGAAATGTATGCAATATCGTGAAGCCCGCCGGCGTTATCCGTCCCGCGTACGGAATCGTTGTACGCGTTGCGGTCGCCCGCGCGGATATATCCGCCGCTTCGGTCTGTGCCGCATTTGCTTCCGCGAACTGACCTTGCAGGGTCAAATCCCCGGCGTTGTGAAGTCGTCCTGGTAGGATGGAGGAAAAAGCATGGCTATAAATGATCCAATCGCTGATATGCTGACCCGCATCCGCAATGCCGTGATGGCAGGTCAAACCCTGGTTGCAATGCCCAGTTCGAAGATCAAGGTCGAGATCGCCAAGATCATGAAGGATGAAGGTTATCTGGAAGGCTTTGAAATGGTCGATGGCGAGAACCAGGTTCAGAAGGTATTGCGCCTTAAGATCAAATATGTGGGCGAACGCCGCACGCGCCGTCCTGTGATCTCAGGCATCGAACGCGTAAGCAAACCGGGACGTCGCATCTATACAAAGAAGCAGAATATTCCCTGGGTGCTCTCAGGTATCGGAGTCGCGATCCTATCAACACCCAAGGGTGTCATGACCGGTGCCCGTGCCCGTCAACTGGGTGTAGGCGGCGAGATTATTTGCAAGGTTTGGTAGAAAGGCAGGAGGTACAAGTGTCTCGCATAGGACGTTTACCCGTGGATGTCCCAGCCGGTGTGCAGGTGAATGTACAAGGCTCGAATGTCCACATAAAAGGACCCAAGGGCGAACTTCAAAGGACGTTTTCGTCATTGATCGGCATTGCCTTTGAGAATAATCAGGTTGTTGTAACGCGCAACTCGGATAAACCCGAAGAACGCGCCTTGCATGGAACAACCCGGGCTGTAATCGCAAACATGGTTCATGGCGTCAGTACCGGTTTCGAAGTTGTTCTTGAAGTGGAAGGTGTTGGTTATCGTTCTGAAATGGATGGCAAAGTTTTGGTTTTGCACGTTGGGTATTCCCACCCGGTAAGGGTTGAACCACCGGCTGGCGTTTCATTTGAATCAGATGCAAAAGCCCGCCAAATCAAGGTTCTGGGTTATGACCGGGAAGTGGTCGGTCAGACTGCTTCAGAAATTCGTCGCGTGCGACCGCCGGAACCC
>DATDAG010000055.1:0-9230 GCA_036525495.1 Anaerolineales bacterium | reverse complement strand
GAAAGCGACCAGATCGCCGCGCTCATGACCTCACCATTCTCCTCTTCATCAAGCATCCGCAACAACGGCAGGCGCGCAGACTTGAAAGCCAGCATCCCTGCGCTTTGCACCGCGGCTTTACGGATTTTATCGTTCTCGTCGAGCATCGAACGCAGGACGCGGTCTTCCCAGCGATCATCGGCGGAACGTCCCATCGCTGTCAACGCGCTCACCTTCCAATCGACATTTTCCGCGTATGTGGATTCGATCAACTCGACCACTTCGGGGTTGGACGACCACCCCAGCGACTCTACTGCACGCCGACGGACACGCGTCTCTTTCTCACTTTTGGCTGATTCCAACAAAGCAGACATGACCTCCTCGTACACTTCTTCCGGGATTTCCTCCAATTCGCCGAGGTCCACGAACAGGTTCAACACATTCGCCGCCTCCGCACGGACACTGGTATCCGGGTCGTTCTTCAGCAACTCGATATATTCTGGAACGAGTTTGATATTGTCACATTCATCCAGTAAGCGGATGGAGTGAACGCGCACGGCTACTTCAGGGTCGTGGAGGTTGGAGCGGGCAAAATCGTCGAAGTTGACGAGGGTATCTTTCTCAGCCAGAGACAAAAGCCCTTCGAGCAGGGACAGTTTCCGGTCCAGTTTGACGCGAGGCCAGACGTCCAACAGGGTCTTCAGTTCGAGGGGAGAGATATCCGAAAAATATTGCAAGTAGCGGCGGGGAAAGTCTTTCCCCGAAACCAAAAGGGAATCCAAAACTATTTGAAAGGAAGTGGACCGTTCGCTCATTTATTATGGGTAGGTGGTAATGACAGGATCGACGAAATCCCGTATGTTAACGTAAAGCATCACAGCGAGCAGGAACGTTATGCCAAGCCCATGCACAAGGTTCTCGAATTGGTGCGGAACCCGCTTGCGGAACAGCATTTCAGGCAAAACAAAGATGATGCGCCCGCCATCGAGCGCGGGAAACGGGAAGAGGTTGAAGATACCGAGGCTGAGGGATAAGATCGCGATAAGGGAAAGCGTTTCCACGGGAGCATTGTAAGGGGATGCTGTGGTCGTGGATCGCGTGCGATTGGCTTCCACATCGTTGGAGACGCTTTGTCCCATGATGTCGAAGATGCCTTTCAAGCCGATGAGGCGTCCCTGTTCGGGATCAACAGAACCACGCAATAAATTGATCGGGAGCGTGACCAGCGAATAGATCTGACTGCCGGTTAACCGAGCGCTGTATCCCAGGTTTTCGGTAATGCTTGTTATGGGCTTGAACTCGCAACCACTGCAAAAATTGACGCCGATCAGGGGTCTTCCGGCTTGTTCGTTCATGCGCGGGGTGATGGTGAGTTCAATGGTCTTTCCATCCCGTATCACTTCAAAAAGGATCGGGATGTCCGGGCTGGCTTTGATCAAGTCGCTGGCATCGTCTGTGGTATTCAATTGCCTGCCATCAGCTTTGAGCAACTTGTCGCCTATCAACAAACCGGCCTGGTCTGCCGGGCTGTTCGGTTCGACATTGAGGATGAGCACCTGGTTCGCCAATTCAGGGCGCTCAGAATCGGTAATGATCCCGCCCATTTGATTGATGATGAGGCTGGTAATGAACACTGCCGCCAGCAGATTCATCAGTGGTCCCGCAGAGAGCACAAATAAACGTTTCCACGGGGCAGAGGCGGCGAGACCTCCCTCCACGTTCGGGTCATTCTCACCCTTCGGGCGGACGAACCCGCCGATGGGAAGCCAGTTGAGCGTGAAGCGCGTTCCCTGCCAGGTGAACAGGGTGATGGCGCCCGGCGTTGGGAAACCGATGCCAAATTCCTCCACTTCCACTTTGACGAGTCGCGCAGCAAAGAAGTGCCCAAGTTCGTGTACGATCACCATCCCGCCAAAGGCGAGGATGAATATGATCCATTGCAGTACTAATTCATTCATTCTATATTCCTTCGCGAGGGATTATATCGCTTTTTGAGAGGAGAAGATGGGAAGGTAAGATATTTCTAACATTATTCAGAGATGAGGTTAAAATTGGGTTCCGGTATTTGGTTTCCGATGTTCAAAGCTTATCTAATTCACCTTATAGCCCGCGTTTCAAGGATCAAGGCAAACATGACCGACATATGCATCTTCTGCAAGATCGTCTCAAATGAAGCGAAAGCCGATATCGTTTATCGCGACGAACAGGTGACAGTCTTCCGCGACATTCATCCTGTCGCTCCGACGCATATCCTGATCGTGCCGAACAGACACATCGAATCGGTCAACGCCCTCGAAACCGAGGACGAGCAGTTGATGGGTCATCTCATTACAACAGCAGGGAAACTTGCCCGGGAAGAGGGGATCGAACAAGGCGGATATCGCCTTATCATGAACACAGGCTTTGACGGCGGACAGACCGTGTTCCACATCCATTTGCATTTGATCGGGGGACAAAGAATGCGGCATCCGATGGGATGATGCAAAAGGATAAACAGGGAAAGAAACAAGATTGTTTGCGTTCTTCACGATTTCGCTGTTCAAAAGGGGCTGAAAGTTTATTTCTTCGTCAGGGGGCTTCCCTTGAGCCTGTTTTTGGGTTGATTGGAGCGATAGGCATAATAACCAAGCCCCACGCCTACAAGCAGCAATAGGAAACCAAAGATGCCCAAAATGGGCGAGCGACTGCCACCCCCCTCCGTTGCTGCGATGTCTTCGAGCGTCACTGTTTTGGATTGCGCTCCGAAATCAACGGAGGCGCGGTCACCCGCCTTGACATCGAATGTATAACTCAATGACATGGTCGGGTTGTATCCATCGGGGATCGCCATACTGATGTTGTATTTTCCCGCCGGCACATCGTCAAAACACGAACGGATCGGTTCGACCAGATCCGGGTCAATATCAGAGGATGTATTCTGCGTCTGTGAATAGGATCCATTCAAGTTCGTGAGGCTGACCGCACCACCGTCTATGCCGAATTCAGTTTCCTGACGAAGAGCGTCACCGTTCACATCGTCAAATAATAGGATGCAGACCTCCGTGGTCCCATCGAAGGGCGTGGCGGTCACAGAGGGAAGTGTGGGCGTGGAAATAACCCCGATCGTGGGGGCAACGTTTGGGACGGCAAGACCGACAACCAATTGTTGCCCGATATTGAGTCCACAACTATCGTCCAAACGCGTGTTGAACTGGCGCAACTGCTGGACTGTGATCCCATGATTGACCGCAACGCTCGAACAGTTATCTCCCTCCACAACGGTATAAAGAATGCGCCCGTCCGGTCCCGGTGTTGCTGTGACAAATCCCTGCAGGTCTGGAGCGGCGTTCACGCCTTTGGCAGGGACAACCATGCCAATGAGCAAAAGAATAAATAGAAACACAATGACAAAAAAGATATTCCGGGTTTTCATCGGCGGGATTATATCAGGAATTGATTTTATTTATTTCCGACCCTCGGACAGCAATGTAATTCGGTAAGGAACGAACAGGGCCGGGTCTGAGGCTCGCCCTGCAAATTACTGAAACGTGATCTCCTCCACACGCCAGCTTTCCTCCCCCATCAACTTTTTCAGGCGCGTGAGCAGTTCGGGGCAGATGCGCGTCGAATCATTGGGGAAGTCGATCAGGTGCCTCCCGCCATTCTCGAATACCTGAAAACTGAACCTGTCCCGCCCATGGAATGAGATCAACGTGCCGTAGATCGTCTTGATGCGCCGCCTGTCCTCTTCCTTATTGCCCGACGAGCGTAAATTGACCGTGATCTGTTTTGGCGGATGATCCTTTTCCTCTTCCTTCGCCAGCGGGATGTAAATGGATGTGACAATCGCCTCGCGCGTGACTTCATCCTGTTCCGTCTCTACATCTTGAGTTTCCACTGGAACAGTTTCCAATTGAATGCGTGGCGGTGTTGCCTCTTCCTTTTTCTTGAACTTCGGTTCAGGCTGAGAAGCCACTGCCGCCTCATCGAACGATGGTTGCCATTGAGTCTCCCAATCATCGGGGAAGTTTTCGGGAGGCGGAGGCATGTCGCTGAGATCAGAATCAACCGCATATTTCCCGACTGGTTTTTCAGCAACCTGCATGGCGGGCTGTCTTTGTACAGATGCTATCGGTTTGGGTTGCTTCGATTGGATCTTGAAATCTTTTACGTGAGAATCGGGCTTGGGCTTGGACGAGGCATCTATTTCAGGAACAGATTGCGGCTTAGTCTGAGGCGAGCCGCCCAACGGTTCCAGAATCTTTATCTCTGTCCGCACAGTATCAACCAGAATTTTAGGCGGCGTGCTATTGGTATCCACTTTGCCTTCCACGATCACAATCTGCCCGACAGTGAGTATCTCGCGCGTCCTATCCCATGTGCGCGGGAAAAGCACGAGATCGATATTGCCCTGAATGTCTTCAAGCGTGACAAAGCCCATCGGCTTGCCTGTCTTGGTCGTATACGGGCGGACATGGGTGACAAGACCCGCCACACGCACCTTCTCCTCGTGCTGCGCTTCGTTAAGTTGACCCGAAAAGTAACTGACGATTTGTGCAAAGGTTTTCTGATACGGTGTGAGTGGATGATCGGTTATATAAAGTCCGATCAGCTCGCGTTCCCAGCCGAGCATCTCGCGCTTGTCCACATTGTTGACTTCTGGAAGTATGATCTCTTCCGTCACACCTGTGGCTTCGCCGAAGAGAGACATCTGCCCCGCCTCAGCCGCGCGGAAATGATTGTTGCTGATCGAAACGATGCGGTCGAGCGAGGCGAGCAGTGCGGCGCGGTTTCCGAACACATCGAGGGCACCGACCTTGATGAGACATTCCAGCGCGCGTTTGCCGACCGCGCGCAGGTCCACGCGGCGGGCAAAATCGTTCAAATCCTTGAATTTGCCATTTGAGTCTCGTTCTTTGGTGATGAGTTCCACCGCTCCCTGACCGACATTCTTCACCGCCCCAAACCCAAAACGAATGCTGGGCTGAACCGTTTTGTTCAAGTCTTCGATATCTTCGATGGCAAAATCCCAATATGAGGCATTGATCTCAGGGACAAGCACAGGCACACCCATACTGCGCGCATCTGCAACATACAATGCGACTTTCTCAGTTTGGCTCGCGGATGCGGTCAGGGTCGCCGCCATATATTCCGCGGGATAATGCGATTTGAGGAATGCGGTCTGTACGGCGATCACACCATAATCGGCGGCGTGAGATTTATTGAATCCGTATCTTGCAAACTCCTCCCAATCGTTGTAAATGGATTCGGCAATCTCCTTTTCCATGCCATTCTTCGTTGCGCCCTTGACAAATTTGTGGCGATGCTTGTCAATATCCTTTTTGATTTTTTTCGAGATCGCCTTGCGCAACTCATCCGACTCAGATGGAGTGTAGGCGGCGATTTCCACCGCGGCACGCATTAATTGTTCCTGATAGACGGGGATACCGTAGGTATCCTTGAAGATCGATTCGAGTTTGGGGTGGCGGTATTCCACTTCCGCTTCACCGTGCATACGGGCGATGTAATCGGGGATGAACTGCATCGGTCCAGGGCGGTATAACGCCACCATCGCGATGATATTATCCAGCGTCTTCGGCTTCATCTGCACGAGCCAGCGCGTCATCCCCCCGCCTTCAACCTGGAACACTCCAGCCGTCTGCCCACTGCCCATCAACTCGAACGCCTTCGGGTCGTCGAGTGGGATATTGTTCAGGTCGTATTTGATACCGTGCCGCTTCTCGATCATCTCGCACGCCCGCGCCATCACGGATAATGTAATGAGCCCCAGAAAATCCACTTTCAACATGCCGAGTGAATCGAGAATGCCCATTTCGAACTGTGTCACGGTCTTGATTGGCGTCTCTTCCGAGTTCGAAGTCGGGCGGTGCAGCGGCAGGTATTCCATAATGGGCTTGTCTGAGATCACCACACCCGCGGCGTGAGTCCCCGCGTTGCGGACGGTGCCTTCCATCTTTGCCGCAGTGTCGATCAGTTCACGCAAATGTGTTTGTTCATCGTAGATCTTCTTGAACTCAGGCACAGCCAGCGCATCTTCCATGGTTGTGTTGCGCCCCGAAACAAAGGGAACGAGTTTCGCGACACGGTCCACTTCAGGCAGGGGGATGTCCATCACACGCGCCACATCGCGCAAGGCGGCTTTCGATCCCATTGTGCCGAACGTGATGATCTGTGCAACCTTGTCGCTCCCATATTTGCGCGTACAATACTCGAGCATTTCGCCGCGGCGGTCATCGCGGAAGTCCAAGTCAATATCGGGCATCGAGATGCGACCGGGGTTCAGGAAACGCTCAAATAGCAAATTATGCTGTAACGGATCAACCAGCGCAATTTCGAGGACGTATGCAACAATGGATCCCGCCGCCGAGCCGCGCGCGTTATACCAGATATTATTTTCCAATGCGTAACGACACAAATCCCATACGATCAGGAAGTAGGCGTCGAATCCCATTTTACGGATGACACCCAACTCATAATCGAGTCTCTCCTGGACCTCGGGGCTGGTTGCGCGGTTTCCGTACCTCTTCTTCGCCCCTTCATTACAAAGGTGACGCAGGTACGACTCCGCTGTAAACCCTTCAGGGACGGCGAAATCGGGTAAATGATAGCCTTTGAATCCCAAATCCACGTTACAGCGTTCGGCGATGAGGAGCGTGTTACTCAACGACTCAGGTACTTCTGCGAATAATGTGCTCATCTCCTGCGGTGTGCGCAGGTAATACGAGTCGTCCGTCATTCGCATGCGGTCTGGTTCGCTTAGCAGGGAGTTGGTCTGAATTGCAAGGAGAATGTCCTGCAAACGCGAGTCATCCTGATTGATGTAATGGACATCGTTCGTGGCGATGTAATTTGCCGAGTAGCGCGCCCCCATCTCAAGCAATTTCTTGTTTAAGTCAGTGATCTCTTTGATATTGTGTTGTTGTAATTCGACGAAGAAACGGTCCTTGCCGAAGACATCGAAATACCAGTTCATACGCCGTACAGCCTCGTCGGGGTTGTCGTTCAGCAAGGCACGCGGGATCTCCGCGGACATGCATCCAGAGGTGCAGATGATCCCTTCAGAGTGAGCCGCTAAAAAGTCCCGATCGATGCGGGGGTAATAGTAGAACCCGTCCAATTGCGCGGCGGATGAAATCTTGAGAAGGTTCTTGTATCCTATCTCATTTTCCGCAAGAAGGAGCAGGTGATAGGATGAGCGATCCAGCTTGGAGTCGCGGTCCTGCATCCCGCGCGTCGCCATGTAGGCTTCCACACCGATGATAGGTTTGATGCCTTCTTGTTTTGCAGCTTTATAGAAATCGATTACCCCAAACATCGTGCCATGATCCGTGATCGCCACGGCTGGCATATCCAATTCCTTCACGCGTTTGACGAGCTTCTTGATGTTCGAGAAACCGTCGAGCAGGGAATATTCGGTGTGGACGTGGAGATGGGCAAAAGACATTGGCTTACGGCGATTATAGCACGTGTGTTCGAGTATGAAGTGGACGGGAGGCTTAAAATATTTAGGGCGTTGGTCGTTCAATTTTCATAACTAAAGGACTGACCGTAGACAACAGACAGTAGACCGCGGTCGTTATTCAGTGTTCAACAGTAAATGAGAAGAGGCGACCAAATACCATCCCCCTGTGGGGACCATCAACAAAAAATCCTCCAAGGGAGGATTCGTTGTGAGCGCGGAGGGGATCGAACCCTCAACAAACGGCTTAAAAGGCCGCTGCTCTGCCATTGAGCTACGCGCCCGGTAAAGCGGACTGCATTCTAACATGGGTAATATTCATCGTCAACGTAAGACACTTGCATTACAATGCGTCCATTTCGCTGGAGGCAAATATGACTGAATTAATCCATGTAGATGAAGGCACATTTCAAATTGAAGTGCTGGACGCAAGTGAGCCTGTGCTGGTTGATTTCAGCGCGGTCTGGTGCCAGCCATGCAAGATGCTCGACCCCGTGGTCAAGCAACTGGCTGGAGAATGGGAGGGCAAGGTCAAAGTTGTGAAGATAGATGCGGATGAAAACCCCAATATCGTCATGAAGTTCGGCGTGATGGGCATCCCCACCCTGCTGTTCATGAAGGGCGGCGAGGTCAAGGAACGTGTGACCGGCTTTTTGCCAAAAGAAAAACTGATCGCAAAGTTCAGCCCCCACTTCAAATAATATATTCCGTCACAAAGGTCATGAAGTACACATAGAAAATTGCTCGTGTACTTCATGGTTTTCGTCTTTATGAAACCCTCATCAAATTATCCAACGCATCGAAATCCACGCGTGAGGTCAGGTCCAGACTGAGCGGAGAAACAGACACCCAACGCTTCTTTCGCAGAGCATGCACATCGGTACCTTCCGGTTCACCGTCCAGCCTGCTTGATTCACGATACCCAATCGTGGCAGGTTCGGTCCAGGATTTTCGATTTGGGGTAGTAGGTTCATAATACCTTTGACGCGAAACACGCGTCAATTGCCAGGGGGTATCCAAAGCCGCATCCCATGGAATATCCACTTTCAACAAATTCACATCCGCTGGAAATTTCTTCTCCAAAAGGAGCCTTGCAAAACGCAGGGTAAAATTTGCCGCGACTAAAAAATTCACGTCACTCGAATAGGATAAATGATATTTTTGATCGACTTCCAGTGAAACAGCCAGAGCGGGGATTCCCAACGATGCGGCTTCCATCGCCGCGCCCACCGTCCCTGAAATGGTCACGCCTGAAGAAACATTCTCGCCGTAATTGATCCCTGAAACGACCAGGTCTGGCTTGAATTTCAAGACTTCCAACACACCATGCAGGACTGCCTGTGCAGGACTGCCTCCGACAGCGAACACGTTCCATGCCTGACCGTTGACCTGAACCTGCTCCTCGCGAATGATCCCATCTGATGTATTCGGCAGACTGCGCCCCATGCCTGATGATTGGTCACGCGGCGCGGTGACAGTAACATACCCAAGGTCCGAAAGTGGAGCGGCGGCAGCCCATAAACCTGGCGAGCGAATGCCATCGTCATTGGTTAGAAGTATCTGTGGTTTTTTCATATTTCCCATCATACATTACGAATTGTGATGTTATCCCAACTGAAATGAAAATCGAACAAAAAAGGAGCGGTTTCCCGCTCCTGGTTTTCATGGCGCCCTCGGACGGACTCGAACCGCCGACCTATTGCTCCGCAAGCAAGCGGGAAAACCTACGATGTGCTAAAGGCAGAATACCGTCATATATAGTATTATTTTACAGGAGGCAAGTAGCCTTATT
>DATDAG010000054.1:0-2456 GCA_036525495.1 Anaerolineales bacterium | reverse complement strand
CCGTCTATGGCATACCAGACAAGTCCCTGATCCCATGGCAGTTGGAACATGTCCGGCGGCGGGAGGTTCGGGACAGTAAGCGCGAGAACACCCTCTGTCGGTAGTAACGAGATCAGCAGGATAAACAGAATAATTGTCCGGGTCAATTGTCTAGGTTCCATTATCTTTATCTTATATTCCTTGATCGGTGATGCAATCATCCAAAGGGCTATGCTACATTTTTTGTACCGCTCTGTTAATCCCAAATCCCAGCATGCCTACCAACAGTACGGTCATGACGGCAATCGCCCAAACAGGGATCTTCGAACCCGACGAAGTGGGAGGAGACGGGGCGAGGGAAAGCGCCGGACCGGATAAAGCCTGGGAGGAGGGATCGCCCAGCGCGCTGTCTATTGCCAATGGGATATTACTCTCGCCAAGTTTCACACCTGGAAGTGGAGCCGCAAACCCTGATGCATCGCGGATAGCAAGCGCGGCACTTTCCAGAACGAGATTGGTTTGACATCCGCCCAGCGTTTCAAACCTGACCTCTGCGAGGATGCCGTTGGCATTCTGCGGCACGGTGCTGGCAAAGGATGCATCCACCAGTCCGGTGGCTTGCGGCAGACTCAAACCATTCATGCCGGGAATGGGGCTGGCGGCGTTCACAGGTTTCAAACAAGCCGGGTCATAACGGATCTGGAAGGTAAACCCCTGGATAGGCGTGACGGATGCAGCGTTCACCAGGACCATAACCGTTTCCCCGGTCTTAAATAATGTAACGTCCGTCGTGAGCCAGATGACTTCGGATGACTGGGCATGAACGTGAAAAGCAAAAGAAAATGAAAGAATAAGTGCGAGAATAAATGCAAAGACAGATCTCATTAAATAATTCCATGGGCAGGGGCGCACGGGTTCCGTGCACCCCTGCATAAAGAAGGCTTGGAAATTTTTATTGCCAGACAACCGGACCCGTAAGACGGTAGTTCGCGGCAAGCAATTCAAGGTCGAGGACATTGATGATTCCGTCATTGTTCAAGTCTGCGGCGGCGGGGTCTGTTCCGTTATAGCTCATGCCGATGGTCATGGCATCGAACTGGTCAATGACATCGTTGCCGTCAATGTCACCAGCAAGCAAGGTCACTGCGGGCATGGTGCTGGTTTCGTTGGCCGTTAATGTGGCAGAGCCTTCAGCGCCGAGGAAACCGCTGGCTGTGGCAACAACTGTATAGGTCCCGGCAGGAACCGTGAGGCTGAAGTTGCCATCCACATCAGCGGCGGCAGATTTGACCAGGGTGTCCGCAGCGTCATATAAACTGACAGTCACCGCCTTGCCGGCAAATACCTGCCCGGTCAATGTGCTGTCTTCCACAACAATAACATCATCGGTGATGACGAGGCTGGCGGAGGTGGACTCAACTTCGGTGAGAATATTGTCGCCTGTGGAGACACGGGCAACACATGCGATCGCAGCCGTCCCAACCTGCAAACCCTTTGCACTGAATGTGAATGCAACGCCATCGGCTGTGGCTTTGTTTCCGTTAATACCGGCAACTGCCACAATGAAACTGCCTTCCGCGGGACCGTTGATCGCTGTCGCGGAATCTGCACCGAAAAGGTCGGTAACAACAATGTTGCCAACTTCAACCAGACTCATGTCGTAGGTACAAGTGAACTCGGCGCTTGTGTAACCTTCAGCAGGGATGTTATCCAGGCTGACGCTGACGATGGAGGTCTCGCCCACTTTCAGGCTGGCAGGCTCGGCAGTTGTGGTGGATGAGGGGTCAGTAGTCGGCGGTTCAGTCATATCCACTCGTCGAATGGTCAGATCGTAGAATCCACCACCCGTCTCAGGCTGGACCTGGACATAGTAGTTACCTGGGGGCTGTGAACTGGTCAAAGTACCGGTGCCGCGGGCAAGTTCATTCTCCCCGGCATCCAATAGGATGATCAGAGTTGTCAGACCATCTCCATTTGGAGCGGCTGTCACCGAGAAATCTTCTGCCTCTGTGAATACGAAAGGCCACTTCTCGTAACGACTGGCATCGACATAACCGGTGTAGGTGGCATCCCAATATGTGGGATCGCGCACGACAACAACAGCGGGTGATTGCGCCTGCGCCTACTGAAAACTTCCCAATGCACCAAACAAAATCACAACCACAATAGGGGCTTGAAACAGGGGTTTGTATTTCGTCATCATATTCTCCTTAATAGAATTCAAGATTTTCAGGAATGGCACATTCATTTTATGACCAGAATGTCCCCTATACCGTTGCATTAGGGTTACTGTGATATTGCAAAATAATTGCGAAAGCGAATCGTGGGACATATAGTATTACAGCGCAAGGTTGAGAGCGAAAAAACAGGGTAACTTGAGAAAAAAGCATGGTATCTTTCTCCAATCACTACCGAGTGAAAAGGAGAGAAGAACACCATGCTCAGAGAAATTGTAACCGAAACCAGTGGAGTAAGAC
>DATDAG010000053.1:0-6716 GCA_036525495.1 Anaerolineales bacterium | reverse complement strand
GGATGGGTTTCTTCTTTGTTGTTCTCATGGCTTGCAGTTCTACGGTAAACTCAGTCGTGTTCGACCTGTTTCGCAAGCATACTACGAATCCGAAAAGTTATTTTTCTGTCGTGACTAAACCATCGAGTTGCTTTTGTTATTCCAATTCGCTCATCACATCGGGAATCGAATTCAATACATCACCCGCTAATACAGAAGCGGTGGATCCCAGATCATCCGCGGAGTATAAACCCGCCTGCGCGTGAATCCATGCGCCAGCGATGGCGGCATCGTAGGCGTCCATGCCTTGCGCTCGCAGACCCGTGATGAGACCCGCCAACACGTCGCCTGTGCCAGCGCGGGCGAGGGCGGGAGAGGCAACAGGGATGACGGTCATGTGTCCATCGGGGGAAGCGACGACGGTAAAGGCTCCCTTCAAGACGACGACATGCCCCCATTCTTTCGCATACTTCCTCGCCATGGCTTGGCGATCCACTTGAATTTCTTCGGTGGATAAACCCGTCAACGCGGACATCTCACCAGGATGCGGTGTGAGCACAGAAAGCTCAGGAAGTTTCTTGTGCCAATCGTCTATCTTCGCGAGCAGACGCAAGCCATCGGCATCCACGATCATAGGAGGAAGCTTGGCGTCGCTCAAATCTTTCTTGGTTTCATCGCCATGCACAAAGCCGATGCCCGCTGATTTCTTCGCAGAGGATTTTCCATTCAACAGATTGGCGATAAATTCTTTTGTGCCGTCTTCCATGCCGAAGCCGGGACCAATTAACAGCGCGTCCGCTTTATCGAGATGCTTTGCAAGTATCTCTGCCGCGCTTGATGCAATTCCTCCTTTTTCGTGCGGCAATAATATCCATGTGGCTTCGGGGAGTTGTCCTGCCAGCGCGCCATGCACCGGCGCAGGGACGGCAAGCGTCACCAGACCCGCGCCAGAGCGATACGCCGCCTCGCCCGCCAGTAAGGCCGCGCCTGTATAAGCGAGCGAACCCGCCGCGAGGATCGCTGTACCAAACGTCCCTTTGTGCGAAGCGGGCGGACGCTCCGGCAGCAGCATCGCCACCGAGTCCGCTTCCGCCACATCCGTTTTCACTTCCTTCCACGATTTGAGATCGTCGGACTGGCCGATATCCACCACCTCGAGCGCGCCAACATATTCGAAGGCGGGAAGTTTGAGCAAGCCCTGTTTGACCGCTGCCATCGTGACGGTGAGATCGGCGGGAATAGCCTGTTCGGCGACATCGCCCGAGTCGCAATCCACGCCCGAGGGACAATCGACCGCAATGACGAGCGGCGCTTCATCGAGACTCTCCAAAATGACGTTGACCTCTTCGAGCAGTTCCCCCGCATCTTTCTTAAGCGGGAGCTTGATCCCCGTTCCGAGGACTCCGTCCAACACGACATCAGCGACCTCGATGGACTCAGCGAGACCATCGAAGGCGTCCTTGCCCGTGATAAGTTCGCCGCCCGCCTCAGTGAAGCGTGTGACAAGATCATCCTTCTTGCGCTTGACAAGATACGCCTTCGCCTTCCAGCCTTCTTCGACCAACGCCGTGAGCGCGACCAGCGTGTCGCCGCCGTTGTTGCCTGCCCCGACCAGACCCACCGCTTCAGGTTCGGGCTCATCTAGGAACATCTCAAGGACGAGGTCCGCCAGCCCCTGACCGGCGTTCTCCATCATCTGGTCGTAGGTCAAACCACCAGCGTCGGCGGCTTTTTCAATAGCCTGCATTTGTGTAACAGTTACAAGTTTCATCTTTTATTTCTCCATTCAATGCGGGAATTTTACTGCAATTGAGACTCAAAGCCTGTTGCCCATCATCCATTTCTAACGAAAATCAAATCTATGACAAATTCCATCTGACCGAGGTCCCGCCTGAACATCCATGCTATAATTTTCATAAGAGAGTTTAATGGTGCCGGGGGAATGCTTTTACCGGTTTCAAGGTTCAGATTCGCCAAAGGCGTATTGCATAACAACGTGCAGGTTCGTGCCTTCTTCGGGCAGAAAATGCATCCCGGAAAGGAAGATGCAATGCCAAATCTGACCGGACAATCCATCGGACGATATCACATCCTCGAACAGTTGGGTGAAGGAGGGATGGCTATCGTCTACAAAGCCTACGACACCCGCCTCGAACGGAACGTGGCCCTCAAGGTGTTACGCACGGACCTATTTGGCCAGGCCGTGCTCGAACAGGTACTCAAACGCTTCGAACGGGAAGCCAAGTCGCTGGCGAAACTTTCCCATTCCAGCATTGTTAACATTCTCGATTATGGTGAACATGAGGGCAATCCATATTTGGTTATGGAATATTTACCCGGGGGAACATTAAAACAGAAATTGGGACAGGCTATCCCTTGGCAAGAAGCCATCCACACTTTACTGCCTGTTGCACGCGGACTATCCTACGCTCACCAACGCGGAATTATCCACCGCGACGTCAAACCAGCCAACATTTTGATAGACGAAAACGAAGAACCCATCCTGACCGACTTTGGGATCGCCAAACTGCTCGAAGGCGTGGACGGTCATACCTTGACTGGCAGTGGCGTCGGCATCGGCACGCCTGAATACATGGCGCCAGAACAAGGCATCGGGGCAAGCACCATTGATGCCCGTGCGGACATCTACTCACTGGGTATCGTGCTTTTCGAGATGATCACAGGACGAAAGCCATATATCGCGGACACCCCGATGGCTGTCGTCTTGAAGCAGATGACAGACCCTCTGCCGCGTCCCACGGACTTTGTCCCTGATCTGCCCGAAGGAGTGGAACACATCCTATTCAAGGCACTTGCCAAACAGCCCGATGACCGCTATGCGGACATGGACACCTTGATCGCGGCGATGGAAGGCGTGCTATCAGAGGCACAAAAGATTGAAGTGCAGGTATCTAGCAAGCGGCTGAAGGAAAAGATTACTTGGGGCGCCAAACCCTCACCGAAAGTGGTTGTGGCAGTCATTGGAGTGCTGGCAATCATTTCGATTTTTGTTTTCGGTATGCCCTGGGTAAGCAGACTACTCTCCGCCATGCCAGCGGCAGAAGCAGCAGTGACGAAGGTTTCAGAAGCCCCCTCAGCCACAATAACTATGGTCCCCCTCACGTCAACTCTCGAACCGTCCCCTTTGCCAACACTCACGAGAACAATCCGCCCAACTGCTACGAATCCTCCTGCCCCCTCATGGGTAACGGATTTTGCTGAGCCGATCCTATCTGCCATCAGTAGACGAGTGCCCAACTTTCAAGATGACTTCAGTACAGGTGAAGGTGGTTGGAAAGTAGGAGGAGTGTGCGAATTCACGGGACATCGTCCCTTATATAAAAACGGAGAGATGACAATAGATCCGGGAGGTTCATGTTGGGTTTGGCGGGATATGTGGTATCCCCATTTTGTGGCTGAAGTGGATGCGCGTTTCCTATCAGGAGCTTCAGATAACAGTGGGTGGGATTTCAAATACCGGCATGTTGGAGATGGTGAAGACTCTTGGAGCAATGGTTATAAATTTCGTTTTGATGGCAGTGTAGCAGCGACACTCGCCGGCCCCAACGCCTCCCGTGACAATCTTGAACATATAAACATTCCAGGGGCGGCACTTCCAGGAACGAATACCAATCACATACTAATCATTGCAAAAGACCAAACCGTTACATTATACATCAATGACAAACCCATCTTTTATAAAGTAGGTGAACCGGTTTGGGCAAATGGGGGATTCCGCCTAGACATTGATGATAAGGTTGCTCTTGACAACCTCAAAATCTGGGATATTTCTGATTTGAAAATCCCATAAAGGAAAATGCCATGCCGAACCTGACCGGACAATCCATCGGACGGTATCACATCCTCGAGCAATTGGGGGAAGGAGGCATGGCAACCGTCTACAAAGCCTACGACACCCGCCTCGAACGGAACGTGGCGTTCAAAGTACTACGCATCGACCTCTTTGGTTCAGCTATCATCGAACAGATCTTGAAACGCTTCGAACGTGAAGCCAAGTCGCTGGCAAAACTCTCCCATCCAAACATTGTCAAAATCCTGGATTATGGCGAACACGAGGGAAGTCCCTATCTCGTCATGGAGTATCTGCCCGGGGGAACGCTCAAACAGAAACTGGGAAAACCAATCCCTTGGAAGGAGGCTATTCAGACTCTCCTGCCAGTTGTTCGCGGACTTGCTTACGCCCACCATGAAAACATTATCCACCGCGATATCAAGCCAGCTAACATCCTGATGGACAACTTAAATGCACCTATCCTGACTGATTTCGGGATCGCCAAACTGCTCGAAGGCGTTGAAGGACACACTTTAACTGCCAGCGGTGTTGGCATTGGAACTCCCGAATACATGGCTCCCGAACAGGGCATTGGAGCAAGCACCATAGACGCCCGCGCAGACATCTACTCATTGGGGGTTGTGCTGTACGAGATGGTTACCGGGCGTAAGCCATATATCGCGGACACCCCGATGGCTGTCGTCTTGAAGCAGATGACAGACCCTCTGCCGCGTCCCACGGACTTTGTACCTGATCTGCCCGAAGGGGTGGAACACATCCTGTTCAAGGCTCTTGCCAAACAGCCTGAAGGTCGCTATGAGGATATGAATGCCTTCATCGCGGCTATGGAAGGCGTCTTGTCAGAGGTGCAAAAGATTGAAACACCAGTTCCTACCAAGCGGTTGAAGAAACGAATCGCGCCACGCCCTAAACCCTCTCCCAAAGTGATTATTGCAGTCATTGGAGTGCTGGCGATCATTTTAACTTTTGTTTTTGGCATCCCCTGGGTAAGCAGACTACTCTCCGCCATGCCAGCGGCAGACGCAGCAGTGACGAAGATTTCAGAAGTCTCCTCAGCCACAATAACTATGGTCCCCCTCACGTCAACTCTCGAACCGTCCTCCACTCCAACGCTCACAAGAACGCCCCGCCCCACGTCCACAAATACCCCCGTCCCTGCGTGGGTTGCCGATTTTGCCGAACCCATACTTTTTGCTATAAAAGATCGTGAACCTTATTTTCAAGACGACTTCTCTTCCAACGAAGCAAAAGGGTGGTTTAACCCATCAATTGAAGAAGGTAATTTTCAAATTTCAATTGAAGAAGGGGTGATGCGATTAAAAGAAGGTGGCAGTGTGAAGAACATCTATATTCGCGAAAAACTGAATTACGTATTACAAGCGGATGTTTCCCGTCCTGCTTCATGTTGCGTACATTTACAAATTCAAGGTGGTAATAGTATCTACTTGGACCGTAATGGATGGGGGATATGCAGGAAAAGCAGTTGCAGTGGAGAAAGTCAACAGTTTTCATCCGCACAAAAAATACAGATGACTGTAATTCTAAAAGACTCCCGGGTTGGATTTTATCTCATGGGAGTTCCTGTGGGCTATTGGGAAAATTTCGATCTTGAACTGATTGACAACAAATACTACTTTGGTCCAACATTTGAGTGTGGTAATATTTTTTGCGAATTTGACAATGTGAAATTTTGGAGTTTAGACAATGTTCCAATACCCTGACAAGGAATGAGCCATGCCAAACCTGACCGGGCGCGGGTTTAAATCATCACCCCCACAAATCTCCTGCACTGCAATATACACACGGATCTGCTCCTCCACTGCCTTCTTTTCCGACTGCAAACAAAGGATGATCCGCTCTACCGAACCCTGCAAACTGGGCTGTATCGTTCGCAATCGGTTCTTTTCCGCCTTTATCATCTCTTCCAACTGCCTGCGACGCACCAAAAGTCCGCTCAACTCCCGTTCTTTCTCATCTTTCCCTTTATACAACCTTGGTTTCACCCGCTCCCCAAACACGGCCAGCACTTGCGCATCCAACTTGTCGGTCTTGGCCAGCAATCCATACGCTCGCGCAAATTGCCTTACGCGCGACGGGTTCACCACCGCCACTGCTAGCCCAGCCCGAAACAAGCCATCCACCACCGCTCGTTGGTAGCCGCCCGTCGCTTCCACCACGATCCGTTCGGTTCCCAGTTCCCGCATCTGGTTCACCAGCTCATGGATCCCTACCTCTGTATTATCCACCTGATGGACCTGGGCCTCTCCCAACACTGCTATATCCAACTTGTCCTTCGATACATCGATCCCTACGAACTTGCCGCTACTAGTTGCCATTCCTGCCTCCTATTCGTATAATGGAGTTGAGCTCACGCTAGTATTCGGTCTTTAAGACCTCTCAACTGTTCGAGCTCACCTGACGAACGGACATGGCGATCCTGCTGCACGACGGTCTCCACGGACCTCCCGACCGTCGATCTGCCATGTCCTTCTTAAAGATACTACCTGACTTGTGGGAGTCTGCGCGATTTACAGGCTTTATTCTCTCTTTAGGTTTATACTGCTCTCAAGCTGAGTCCACCCTCCGCCCACTTGCGGGTACTGATTACTGCAGTTGTCAAGTGCTGAGAAAATCCCATCTTTTCTAGAGCTTTTCCGGTGACATCGGACTAAAAATAAAATCTGCCGATCGAGATCCAACCCTCGTGGCAGATTTTTTCATTCTTCCGGATGATCTTTTTCATTTTTGGGGAAGGCTTCGCCACCCCCGTCAGCCTGTCATTCGTGCCGGGGTTTCTCAACCTCTCGTTTGTCGATCAAAACAACCGCTAGGCGGTCAAACCAAGTTCAGTCATGCGCGCCAAGACTTCTTCTTTTGGCGCCAGCCTCCTCGGAACATCTCTTCTCACAAAACGTGTGATGTC
>DATDAG010000052.1:0-4010 GCA_036525495.1 Anaerolineales bacterium | reverse complement strand
CCCATGGAGGGCCTTTCAACGGCACCCGCCGTTTTCCATTATTGCCCTTCGATCCACGCTCTGGAAGTTCGTGCCCACTTATCGATGGAAGCCTGGGAAACAATGCGCGCCGGGTTTGGGCAGCAAACGTTTTTCATTGGCTTGAGTTCGATTTATTGGCGCGAATCTTGGAAGTACGGTCTACGTGCTTTCCGCTATTGCCAACATGATCTCGGCCATGCGTTGGGTGCGGTCAACATTGCCTGCGCGGGCTTGGGGTGGCAGGCGGTGTTGCTGGACCACCTGGCCGGAGAAACGCTGGAAGTGATCTTGGGCCTGACCAAAAAAAGTGAAACCGAAGTGGAAGTTCCGGATTGTTTGATCGCCATTTCTCCGAAACTGGATGAGGCAAAACCTAATAGGGATACCCGCCAGATTTTGGAGGCTTTCAACAAGGATCTGCAATGGATGGGGACGCCAAATATTCTAAGTCAATCCCATGTCGAATGGAGTGGAATCCATGAAGTTTCTCAAGCCACAGAGAAACCGCCCACCGATAATCTCCCGTCCCTCCCTTGCACTGGAGAGACTTCACTGTTCGAGGAAGATGCGTTCCCTCTAAGAAAAGCGATTCATCAGCGCCGGAGCGCTGTCGCCATGGACGGCTGGACCCGCATTGATCGCAGCACATTTCTGCAGTTTATGATCAAAGCGACCCCCGCCCTTTGCCCTCGGTCCTTCCAGACCATCTCTTGGGAACCGCAGGTGCATCTCGGCCTGTTTATTCACCGTGTGGACAACCTCCCGCAGGGCTTGTATTTTCTTTTGCGAAACAAAAAGCATTTGCAGGAACTGCAATCTACCTTCAAATCAGACTTCCTATGGGAGAAACCGCAAGGCTGCCCGGAATCGCTGGATTTATTTTTGCTCGAAGAGGGGGATTTTCGATCTCTAGCCACATCGGTTTCCTGTGGCCAGCAAATCGCAGGGGATGGATGTTTCAGCCTGGGAATGATCAGCGCCTTTCGACAACCTCTTGAGCAGCATGGTCCGTGGTTTTATCGCCGTCTTTATTGGGAATGCGGAGCAATCGGGCAAATCCTTTATCTGCAGGCGGAAGTCAGCGGCATCCGCAGCACCGGCATCGGCTGCTTCCTCGACGATCCCGTCCACCAGATCTTTGGCATCCAGGATATGAGTTACCAGAGCCTGTACCATTTCACAGTCGGAGGTCCCATCGAGGACACACGCCTGACTACAATGCCTCCTTATTGATGGATTCACCAGTTGTAAATAAGTCTGCTTTGAATCGTTTGCGGAATTTTACCGAGCCGATCTAAGGGGCAGGAATCGGCTGCGAAAAGCGGACATTCAGCAAAGGAAAGTTAAACAGAAAGTATCTCATAGCTTTTCACCTCAAATAGTCCACTTTGCTCTGACGGCAAACAGCCGGTTAAATTTTACAGTCTTCTATTGTTTTTTTTCTGTCATTAAATACTTTGCCCTCCTACCCTGTTCATCGACCGGCATGAGTACTTAGTAAATTGACCTGCCCTCAACCATGGATGACTTGGTCGTGAGTCGAAGTTATACTACTTCTGTATAGGAAATTATTGTCTCTCACACAGTCGGGCTTGATTATACTTCGCTCCTAACGATACGAACTTTAATCATGAATAGAGGCTAGGCAAGAAGTCTATGGATTTTGAATTGATTGCTATAGCACTGAATGATGTTGCCTGGATTTCCCTGGCTTTTTTCCTGGGTTTCCTGGCAAAACAGATTGGCCTGCCGCCATTGGTTGGTTTTCTGGTAACCGGTTTCCTACTCAATTACCTGGGTATTGGAAGCGGGGAGATGTTACAGAAGCTTGCTGATTTAGGCATCACACTGCTGTTATTCACCGTTGGCCTGAAGCTTAATCTGAAGGTGTTGATAAGGCCACAGGTCTGGTCGGTGACAGCGCTGCATATCTTAATCATTATAGCCCTCTTCGGAGCAGCCATCTTCGGCCTGGCCTTGATGAGTATGCCGCTCTTCTCTGGTCTGGATCTCAAGTTTTCACTGATGCTTGCCTTTGCATTGAGCTTCTCCAGTACCGTTTTTGTTGTCAAGTCGCTGGAAGAGAAAGGAGAGATGCAGTCCCTGCATGGAAGAATCGCTATCGGCATCCTGGTTATGCAGGACTTGGCGGCGGTCATTTTTCTGGCAGCATCCTCAGGGGAACTTCCTTCACTCTGGGCGCTGCTGCTGTTTCTTCTCATCCCACTGCGACCGCTATTACACCATCTGTTGCAAAAGACGGGGCACGGCGAACTGTTGATTCTGTATGGCCTGGTTTTGGCCCTGGGCGGAGCCGAACTCTTTGAGCTGGGCGGAGTGAAGGACGATCTGGGTGCTCTCATTATGGGGGTGTTGATCTCAACCCACCCCAAATCGAAAGAGATGGCCAAATCTATGCTGGGTTTCAAGGACCTGTTTCTGGTGGGCTTTTTCCTCTCCATCGGCATATCAGGCCAGCTCTCGCTGGAGGCTTTGATCATCGGGCTTCTACTCGTGCCTTTTGTCTTCGCCAAATCTGCACTCTTTTTTGCTCTGATGACCCACTTCAAACTGCGGGCACGGACTTCCCTGTTAGCGACTCTGAACCTGACTAACTATAGTGAATTCGGCCTGATCGTTGCCGCGATTGGCGTAACGAATGGCTGGATGGATGCTGAATGGCTGGTCGTTATTGCCATCGCACTCTCCCTCTCTTTTGTAGTTGCGGCGCCGTTAAACAGAATGGATGACAAAATCTACAGCTCGTACAGAAATTATTGGCGGAAGTTTCAACGTAAAGAGAGGCTTCCGGATGACATGCTTTTG
This sequence comes from Anaerolineales bacterium, assembly GCA_036525495.1. Taxonomy (GTDB): domain Bacteria; phylum Chloroflexota; class Anaerolineae; order Anaerolineales; family Villigracilaceae; genus Defluviilinea. The sequence goes on along the minus strand of DATDAG010000052.1, from coordinate 1,163 downwards.
GATACACTCGGTGCAACCATTGCCGTATTTGGCATGGGCAGAGTAGGCAGCGGTGCATACGACAAGATGCGCGAAATCCATGGTGAAACTGTGGTCGGTATCGACTTTGATGCCGAGTTGATCAAAAGATACCAATCGATGGGGCGCAATGTTCTGCACGGCGACCCAAGCGATAGGGACTTCTGGGAAAAAATAGAGCAAGACCACAGCATCAAACTCGTCATGCTGGCGCTGCCAAACCTGGAAGCCACCCTAGATGCCTTGGAACAACTTCGGGAGATTTCTTTTTCCGGACGTATTGCCGCAACAGCAAGATTTCCAGATGAGGAGAAATTGTTGCGACAATTAGGTACAACCGATGTGTTCAATATCTACACTGAAGCAGGTGCCGGGTTTGCTGAACATGTTGAGGCTAAAAGCCAGGTCCGATGAGAACAAGGTAGCTGGTAGTATAGAACCGGATTGAACTCTTAACTTTCTCCTTTAGCGGATTTTGATGAAAAAACTGATCGGCATCGCCGGTTTCTCCTGGGTTACCGTAAAGCTTGGTCTGACCTCTCTTCCGCATGGCTTGAACTTTAAACACATTGTAGGCGTAGCGTTGATGGGGGGGGGGATTCTTAATCAAGACATTTTCTTGGTAGGCGAACGTCCGCTTTGGGCTGCGACTTCAACCGGTCGATGCAACACATGCGTTAAATCTCTCTGCCGGTGTTTCAAATTCTAATGTCTCACGGGGTCGTTCATTTAATTCTCGCGCCACTTTATTAAGTGTTGCCTGTGAGTGTACCGACAAATCTGTCCCTTTTGGAAAGTATTGTCTCAGCAACCGATTGGTGTTTTCATTGGATCCACGCTGCCAGGGACTTTGTGGGTCACAAAAGTAAACGTCAATATTGGTAGCCAAGGTAAAACGTTGATGGTCGGCCATTTCTTTACCTCGATCCCAGGTTAATGATCTATACAATTCTGTGGGAAGTCTGTGTGCATGTTTGATGAGTGCCGAGATAACCGTTTCCGTGTCTTTACCTTTCACTCTCACTAACATGACATAACGTGTATGCCGTTCAACCAAGGTGGCGATATGACTGTTGTTTGACCCCGCAATCAGATCACCTTCCCAGTGACCAGGTACAGCACGATCTTCAACCGAAGCTGGTCGT
>DATDAG010000051.1:0-13927 GCA_036525495.1 Anaerolineales bacterium | reverse complement strand
CGCGGACCTCGCCGTGTGGATGAACCCGTTTTCGTCTGCATCGCTTTTCAAGGTTTCTGATCCGGACGATCGAAAATCTCTACGGTACGATTTCTGCCATTCCTACCTTTCAATCACCGCAATCTGTGATTTACTGAAATTTGAAATTATATAATGTGGCTTCGATACGCCGCTTCACGGCTACTCAACCACCGTATTAATGTAAAAAAGACTCAGCCCATCGCCGAGTCCTTTTTTTACATTAATCCTGACATGTGTCACTAGCATCCACCCCTCCATTTTCTGTACAATGTTTAAAGTGTTACACAACTCACAATCAAGGAGAATCCATGAACGAACGTGTTGCCATAGTGGGGGTCGGCTGGGCGGGATTTCGTCCAAAGACTCCCGATGTATCCTACAAGGAAATGATCTACGAAGCCGCGGTGCGAGCCTACAGCGATGCAGGCGTGGACCCGCGCAAGGACGTCCAATCCTTCGTCACCGTAGCGGAGGACTTCCACGAAGGCACCAGCATCTTCGACGAATACACACCCGACCAACTAGGCGCGGCGATGAAATCCGTGCATACCATCACGGGCGATGGACTTCACGGTCTCGCCACAGCGGTCATGCTCATCCGCACGGGGCAGTTCGACATCGTCGCCCTCGAGGGTCACAGCAAAGCCTCCAACATCCTCACCCTCGATACCATCACTGCCTACGCCCAAGACCCCGTGCTCAACCGTCCCTTGCGCATCAATACGCACTTTGTGGCGGGGATGGAAATGAACCGTTATCTTTTTGAAAGCGGCGCGGACGAGGACGACTGCGCGGGAGTCGTCGTCAAGAACCGACACAACGCCCTCAAGAATCCCCTCGCATCATTCCCCGCCGATCTTTCCCTGGACGATGTGCTGGGCGGCTCCTCAACCGCCTGGCCCCTCGGGACGCATGAAACCGCCAAACCTGTGGACGGCGCGATCGTGATGGTGCTGGCTTCCGAGAAAGTTGCCTCATCTCTCTCTGACAAACCCGTCTGGGTGGCAGGCATCGGCTGGTGCAACGACTCGCCCTCGCTCGAATCGCGCGATTGGGGAGCCGTGCCCTACATATCCAAAGCCGCACAGATGGCTTACCGCCAGGCGGGCATCCAGAATCCCTTCAATGAAATTGACTTTGCCGAAATTGACGACACCTACGCCTACAAGGAATTGCAATCGCTTGAAGCGCTGGGAATGTGCGATTTCGGTCAGGCAGGCGCATTGCTGAACAATGGCGACCTGAATCCCGAAGGCGATTTCCCTGTCAACGTGTCGGGCGGCAGTCTGGGAGTCGGTCACCTGCTCGACGCCACGGGAATGCATCGGGCGTTGGAGGCAGCCCTTCAGTTACGCGGCGAAGCGGGCGCGCATCAATTAGAAGATGTCCACGTGGGGCTCGTTCAATCCTGGCGCGGCGTCCCCACCACCAGCGGCGCGGTCGCCATATTGATGAACTAAAGGAGCCACCATGCGTAAAGTTGCAGTCATTGGCGCGGGGATGACGAAGTTCGTCCGCCGCGCGTTGGAAACACCCAAAGAACTCTCATGGGAAGCCGCAAAGATGGCGCTCGACTCGTGCGAGTTGACTATGGACAATATCGAAGCTACCTGCTTCGGCACCGCACCCGATGCCTTTGACGGCGTGCACCTGAACGGCGAATATGCCAGCGACGGCGCGGGCGGATGGGGCAAGCCCTTCATGCGTTCGTACGTTGGCGGTGGGACGGGAGTGTTCAATGCGGCTCAAGGCTGGTATCACGTCGCTTCGGGTATGTTCGACCTAGTGCTGGTGGTCGCCGAGGAGAAGATGTCCTCGTTCTATCCGCACGCACAAGCAGCCTTCCTAACAATTTTTGACCACACCACTGAGCGCGCGTTGAAACCAAATCTACTGTGGATTTTCGCGCTCGAAATGAATCGCTATATGACCACATACGGGGTCAAGAAGGAAGAAATTGCACGTGTTTCGGTGCAGCACAAACGCAACGCCGCGGATCATCCCTGCGCTTTGCTCGGCGAACCAGATATCACCGTGGAAGATGTTTTGAAATCTGAAACGCTTGCCTGGCCTGTGCAGCGCTTCGATGTTTCACCTGTCTCAGATGGCGCGGTGGCGCTTGTGTTGGCAGCAGAGCATGTTGCCAAACGCCTCACCAGCAAACCAGTCTGGATCGAGGGCGTTGGCTGGCATCTCGATACCGCCTACTGGACGAACCGCGACCTGGTCTATCCGCGTTACATTGAGTATGCGGCAAAGATGGCTTACGACATGGCAGGAATCAAGGAACCGCGCAAGGAAATCCACATCGCCGAACCGTACGATCCGTTCGACTACAAAGCCCTGCATCATCTCGAAGGTTTGCAGCTCGCGGACCGTGGCAAGGCGGTGGAACTGTACATCAACGGCACCGCCGCGCGTGACGGGAACATGCCTGTCTGCCCTTCAGGCGGATTGCTCGGCGTGGGCAACCCGATCGCCGCGGCAGGTCTGATGAAGATCGCCGAGTTGTTCTGGCAGTTGCGCGGCGAGGCGGGGGCGCGTCAGGTGCCTGGTCAGCCCAAGCGCGGCGTTGCACAAGCCTGGGGCGACCTCATGCAGGTCGGCACCGTGGTGGTGATGGGACGTTAGGAGGACATCATGACTTCACGAATCAAAAATTTCCCTGGCACATCTCTCAGCGAAAAAGATTTCGATGAGAGCAAGGTGCTGTTTGTTCACGATGAACTGAAAGCAGATTACGCCTGGGATACAGGTGTTGGCATCGGTGCGTATCTCGCGGGACTCAAGCGCGGCGTCATCCTTGGCTCGCGCTGCAATCACTGCCGCAAAGTTGTCGTCCCACCGCGCACCGTCTGTGAGTGGTGCTTCCACCCGATGAACGATTTTGTCCCAGTGAAGGGCACGGGCATGATCAACACCTTCTCGCTCTGCTACGTGACCTGGGACGTGAAACGCATCACTGAACCTGAGATTCCCGCCGTCATCATGCTCGACGGCGCGTCTGAGTTGAGCGAGTCGTCCGTCATCATGGGCGGCATCATGCACAAACTCGGTGAAGTGGATCCGCAGAAGGTTCACATCGGTATGCGTGTGCAGGCTGTCTGGAAACCTGAGCCCGAGCGCGAGGGCTCCATCACGGACATTCTATATTTCAAGCCGATTGGCAATGAATAGTCAGGAGGATGAAATGACATTACTTGAACGCGACCCCAACGCTCCCTCCGCCTGGAACGGGAACCTTCCCGTCACCAGCCGCTATACCTACGGCATTGCAGGTGAGAAATTCTTCCGTATCCTCAAGGACGATGGCAGTATTATGGGCACGGTCTGCCCTGACTGTGGTCTGACCTACGTCCCTGCCAGGGCTTTCTGCGAACGCTGTCTCTCTGAACTCACCGAGTGGGTGGATGTCGGTCTGGTTGGCGAGCTTCACACTTTCACCGTGATGTTCGTGGATTATGAAGGCAAGCCACTTGATGAGCCCGAACTGGTGGGCTTCGTCAAATTCGGTGACGGTGGAATTGTCCACAAACTGGAAGTGGCACCCGATCAACTGGAAATAGGCATGAAGATGGAGGCAGTGCTCAAGACCCAATCCGAACGCACGGGTTCCATTTTGGACATTGAGTACTTCAAGTCAGCGAAGTAGTTACAGATTGAAGGCAATGTCCTGAGACCGAAGGGAGTATCGAAGGATTGCAGTTGGGAATACACCGCCTCAGCAATCCTTCTTTCTTCTTTGCGACCTTGGCGTGCTTATCACCCCCCCTGTGGGGTCGCGGGAAACGAAACTATGCTAAACTCGGCGCATGGACATCATCGAAACCTCCATCTCCCCCACCGACCCGCAATTTATTGAAAACAAAAAACATCACAGCGGACTCGCCCACACTCTGCGCGAACGTCTTGCTGAAGTACATAAAGGCGGCGGCGAAAAATACCTCAAACGCCACGAGTCGCAGGGCAAACTCTTCGTCCGTGACCGCATCGAACGTCTGCTTGATCCTGGCTCACCGTTCCTCGAACTATCCCCGCTCGCGGCGGTCGGCATGTATGACCTCCAGGCCCCCGGCGCGGGTATCGTCACCGGCATCGGGCGCGTCTCGAATAGCGAAGTGCTCATCGTTGCCAACGACGCCACCGTCAAAGGCGGCTCCTACTTCCCGATGACGGTCAAAAAACATCTGCGCGCCCAGCAGATCGCCGAAGAGAATCATCTGCCCTGCCTGTATCTCGTCGATTCAGGCGGTGCGTTCCTGCCCCTGCAGGACGAAGTCTTTCCCGACGTCGGTCATTTCGGCCGCATCTTCTACAACCAGGCGCGCATGTCTGCGAAAAAGATTCCGCAGATCGCGGCGGTGATGGGCAGTTGCACTGCGGGCGGCGCCTACGTCCCTGCGATGAGCGACGAAGCCATCATCGTCAAAGGTACGGGCACGATCTTCCTCGGTGGACCTCCGCTTGTCAAAGCTGCGACAGGCGAGGATGTTTCAGCAGAGGACCTCGGAGGTGCGGATGTTCACACGCGACTCTCTGGTGTTGCGGATCACTTTGCCGAAGATGATGACCATGCGATTCAACTTTTACGAGACATCGTCGAAACGTTACATCCTGGGGACTTTCAAACGGCTCTTTCCAAGCTGGAAGTTGCTCCGCCAGAAGAACCTCTCTACCCCGCCGACGATTTTTACGGCATCCTCCCGACAACTTTCCGCGAGACCTACGATGTTCACGAGATCATCGCCCGCCTCGTGGACGGCTCCAAGTTCCGCGAGTTCAAAGCCCGCTACGGCACGACTCTGGTCTGCGGGTTCGCACGCATTCACGGATACCCCGTCGGCATCATCGCCAACAACGGAGTCCTGTTCAGCGAGTCCGCGCTCAAAGCGACTCACTTCATCGAACTCTGTGACCAGCGCGGCATTCCACTCGTGTTCCTGCAAAACATCACTGGCTTCATGGTGGGACGCGAAGCTGAAACTGGCGGCATCGCCAAGGACGGCGCAAAGATGGTCCATGCCGTGGCAACGACTCGTGTTCCGAAATTAACAGTTGTTATCGGCGGTTCATTCGGCGCGGGCAACTACGCCATGAGTGGACGCGCCTACGGTTCCCGCTTCTTATGGATGTGGCCCAATGCGCGCATTTCCGTCATGGGTGGAGAACAAGCCGCGAACGTTTTGTTCACCATTAAACAGGATCAACTTCAACGCGAAGGCAAATCCGCCATGACAGATGAAGAAGCAGATGAATTCAAGAAACCAGTTCTTGATAAATACGAAACAGAAGGCAACCCCTATCACTCAACAGCACGTCTCTGGGATGATGGAGTGATTGATCCAGTGGATACCCGTCAGATTTTGGGGTTGGCGTTGTCAGTGGTGTTGAATTCACCGGTTGAAGATCAAAACTTTGGCGTGTTTAGAATGTAGGAGAATATATATGACCTTCGAACAAACATCAGAAAGCCCCCATCATTTTCTAACCCAACTCGCAGGCGGCTGGACAGGTACATCCAAGATCTGGCTCGAGCCTGGGAAACTTTTAGATGAATCCCAAATTATCGGAACTATCCAGATAGTATTAGATGGTCGTTTCGCGTTGTTCCTGTATCAATCCTCTGTCGAAGGCGAAGCCCAACACGGCATGTTCACCTTCGGCTACAACACAACGAAAGATCGTTATGAAGCCTCGTGGCTGGATAGTTGGCACAACAACACTGCCATCATGTTCTGCGTCGGCTCCGCCATTGAAAACGGATTCCAAGTCCTCGGCGGTTACCCCGATCCCACTGGCGGACCCGACTGGGGCTGGCGCACAGAGGTCAAACTTATAGATGAAGACCAACTCACCATCACAGCCTACAACATCCTGCCTGATGACTCTGAAGCCAAAGCCACAGAAGCAAAACTAACGAGACTGAAACAGTGAACATCCTCATCATCGGGGGCACGCGCTTTCTTGGTCATCACCTTGTAGACTCCGCCCTTGCAAGCGGGCACCAAATCATGCTCTTCAATCGCGGCCAGACCAATCCAAATCTATTTCCGAATGTCGAATCAGTTCTTGGCGACCGTGAACATGATATCGATAAATTGTCAGGTCGCACATGGGATGCGGTCATAGACACATGCGGGTATGTGCCGCGCATCGTCCGCAAATCAGCTGCCGGCTTGGAGCGAAGCGTGGGGCGGTATGTGTTCATCTCGTCCATTTCTGCGTTCGCAGACTTCACAAAGATTGGCATGGATGAATCCGATCCTGTCGGCAAAATCGAAGACGAATCCGTTGAAGAAATCACAGGCGAGACGTATGGTCCGCTTAAGGCGTTGTGCGAAAAAATGATACTGGATCGGTACAACGAACACGGATTGGTCGTGCGCCCTGGTCTTATTGTTGGTCCTAACGACCCAACCGATCGATTCACCTACTGGCCTGTGCGCGTTGCCAAAGGCGGAGATGTGCTCGCACCCGAAAAGCCTGAAGTGCCCATACAGGTCATAGATGTACGGGACCTATCCATTTTCATCGTTAAGTTAATAGAAGATGATGCATCAGGCATCTACAATGCGACAGGTCCCGACTACGAATTGACACTGGGCACGATGCTCGATACATGCAAACAAGTAAGCGGAAGCGATGTGAACTTTCAATGGGCATCGGTTGATTTCTTGAAAGAGAACAATGTACAGGAATGGAGCGACATGCCCGTTTGGGTTCCAGATAATGAAGAGAACCGGGGCTTCTCGCGCATTGACGCATCAAAAGCGATCAAAGCAGGGCTGACATTTCGCCCGATCGCCGACACAGTGCAAGATACAATAGCCTGGGCAAACATACGCCCAGCAGACCACGAATGGCGTGCAGGATTAAGATCAGATCGCGAGCAGGAGTTATTACTTCTGCTAAATCCATAAACAAGGATTTCACTTCTTCACATGAACATCGACCGCACAAAGCGCATTCCCTTCGTTTTCATCTTTATTCTAACAGCCTGTGCCGAGCAAGCCCCAGCTGTTCCGCCATCCCCCACCTCCGCGCCAATAACAGTCACACTCATTCAACCCACTGAAGCACCTACAGAAATCCCAACGGAAGTTCCAGCCAATACGGACCCGTCACTATTTGGTGTGCTCGCTAAGAGCGAGATCAACCCGCTCGCCAGCAAAATTCAAGAAGCCATCTTCATCAAATTTATGGACGGTTTCATCACGAACGGCAACATCATCGAATATCAGATCATCACATCGGAAGTCTTCCCCTCGGGGGAAGGCACACTCATCGCTGAGATCTACTACAACGTCCGCACTTCAGACACATCATGGCTCGTTGATGGCGGCACACAAGCCGATGACAATTGGATCACCAATAAATGCAACCGTTTCGACTTCGTCAACACAGAGACGGAATTCCAACTTAAGAACAGGCGCACCTGCAACTGATGTTCAAAAAAATCCTCATCGCCAATCGAGGCGAGATCGCCGTCCGCATCATGCGTGCCTGTAACGAGATGGGCATTCGCACCGTCGCTGTTTATTCCGCTGCCGATAAAAATTCCATGCACGCGCACTTCGCCGACGAATCGTTTCCCATCGATTCCTATTTGAATGCGGATGCCTTGATCCAGACAGCCATCTCCTCCCGGGCAGACGCCATCCACCCAGGCTACGGATTCCTCTCAGAGTCCGCTTCTTTCGCAGGGACGGTTGACTCAGCGAAACTAACATTTATCGGTCCATCAGCAGACTCCATCCGTGCGATGGGCGATAAGGCTGAATCAAAGATATTGATGAAGAAGGCAGGTGTGCAAACCGTCCCTGGCTATGAAGGGCTTGAAACAGAGGATGAATTCAAGAAAGCGGCGAAAGAGATCGGTTATCCCGTGCTTATCAAAGCATCTGCGGGCGGCGGGGGGAAGGGAATGCGGGTCGTTGAGAAAGAGACCGATTTAGTTGAAGCAATTCAAGGGGCGAGAAGAGAAGCGTTGAACTCGTTTGGCGATGAACGTCTGCTGATCGAAAAATATCTCGCAGACGCACATCACATCGAATTCCAAATCTTCGGCGACAAACACAGACACATCGTCCACTTGTTCGAGCGTGAATGCTCTGTACAGCGACGTCATCAAAAAATAATTGAAGAGACCCCCTCCCCGCTGCTCACGCCTGAACTCCGCACAAAGATGGGTGAAGCCGCCGTTGCCGCGGCAAAAGCAGTTGGTTATTACAACGCTGGGACAGTTGAATTCATTTTCAATCCCAAAGATTCATCCTTCTACTTTTTAGAAATGAATACAAGGCTCCAAGTTGAACATCCCGTCACCGAACTGACAACGGGACTCGACCTCGTGCATTGGCAGATACGTGTCGCGGCGGGAGAGCACTTTCCATATCAACAGAAACAACTCGCCCAACACGGACATGCCATCGAATGCCGCATCTACGCCGAAGACCCCGCCAGCGGATTTTTACCCAGCACGGGAAAACTCTTGCAATTCATCGAACCCCGCGGCCCTAACATCCGCGTGGACTCGGGTTTCCGCACAGGTGATACAGTGACTCACCTGTACGACCCCATGCTGGCGAAGTTGATCGTGTTCGGAGAGAATCGCACAACAGCTGTTCAAAAAATGAAATCCGCTTTACGCGAGTTTATCGTCCATGGCGTGACAACCAATATCGACTTTCTGCAGGATGTTATTGCTCACCCTGATTTTATGGAGGGCAAAGTCTCAACACGATGGGTTCAAACAAACTTCAATTGGATGCCATCATCCGAGCCATCATTCGAGTCTCTTGTGGCTGCTTCACTTGCCGATCTCACAATCGTCACTCGAAAATCTGAAATCGTAGAATCAAATGAAACGGATCCATATAGTCCATGGAAAATTCAGAGTGGTTTCAGAATAGGAGATTCACGGTCATGATGTCTCTCGGTATTTTGGTTCTTGTTTCAGCCTTGATAGTGGCAACCAGTTTCACACGTGTTCCCGGGGTAGGCGTAATTGCTTCACTCGTTATCATCAGTATTACTGTTTGGTTGAGGGGGGATGGATTGGTCAGTCTGGGATTCTACCTTCCGGAGAATTGGAACACGACAATTGCGTGGAGTATCGTGTTTGGTATCGCCATCCAATTCCTGTCCACGTTCATCCTTGAACCGCTCTCCGACAAATTAACCAAAAGCGAGACGGACCATTCTTCATTTGACAACCTGCGCGGCAACCTAATGAACTTCCTGCTCATTCTGGCGGGGGTCTGGGTGGTGGTGGTATTCCTAGAGGAGATCATTTTCCGCGGATATATGATGGGGGAGGTCGCCGAGTTGATTGGTACATCAAAGCCCGCACTCGCAGTCAATCTGGTTATCACCTCCGTTCTGTTTGGATTGGCACACTGGTATCAGGGAAAAAGCGGATCGCTCAGCACGGGCATCATTGGCGCATTGTTGGGTATCCTGTTCATCTCCAGTGGATTTAACATCTGGCTCCCCATTCTCACTCATGGAGTCATCGATACGGTTGGTTTGTTCCTGATTTACATCAATGCCGATAAATATCTGAAAGAACGGATGAAAATCTTCGGATGAAAACAACCTTCGATTCACAAATCATCGAATTGACCCCATCTGTCTCTGGCAAATCCTATCGCGCCACGATGGGAGAGAAAACCATGGACATTGAAATCCTCGGCGCACAAGATTGGAAGCTGGATCTACTCATTGATGGTGAACGAGTCACTGCCTATATTTCATCCGATAACGCCAAACGGTGGGTCACGATCAACGGGCGAACGTATCTGCTCACCAAGCAAACAGGTTCCCGCAAAAGCGGAAGTGAACATCACCACGCTGACGGTGAATTAACCGCGCCGATGCCGGGGCAGGTCCGCGCGGTGAATGTAAATGAAGGGGATAATGTAACGAAGGGGCAAACACTGATGGTGCTGGAAGCGATGAAGATGGAGATGAAAATCCAGGCACCCAGCGATGGGAAGATTAGCAAGTTATTTGTGATACAAGGGGAGACCGTTGAAAGAGAACAAATATTGATCGAGATCGAATAAAGGAGTCTCTTATGGCAGAGATCGAATTGCGTGACGTCCCGCTTTTCAGTGAGATGGATGAGCAGGAAGTGGCTGGCATCCGTGAGATCATGGATGTTATGAAGTTCAAGCCCGGGCAGGTGATCATCCGAGAGGGCGAGAAAGGCGACCTGTTCTATGTGATCACAGAGGGAGAGGTGGAGATCATCGTCCGCGATGCTGACGGTTCGGATGTGGTACTGCACCGGGCGGGACCCGGCGATTTCTTCGGTGAACTTTCAATGCTCACAAAAGAACCTCGCTCTGCACATGTGAAGGCGGTCGAACCGGTCACTACATTGGTTTTGGAGCGTGATGAGTTCTTTGATTTCCTTCATAAACACACACATGCGGCCATTGATGTACTGGTCGAGCTGGGCGGACGCCTGCATGAAAACGACCGCATTCTGAGGAGCATGGTCAGCCGCAACGTCAACGAGGTGGAAGAGGAACGGATGACGTTAGGTCAACGCGTGGCAGATAAAGTGGCAGATACTATCGGTTCATGGCCTTTTATCATTACACAGACCTTCATTCTTACGATCTGGATCATCCTAAACGTCACCGCCTGGATCAAGCGCTGGGACCCCTATCCCTTCATCCTGTTGAACCTGATGCTTTCCTTCCAGGCCGCCTACTCGGGGCCTGTAATCATGATGAGTCAGAACCGCCAATCGTCGAAGGACCGACTTGCAGCGGAAATTGATCATCAGGTAAATGCCAAAGCAGAATTGGAAATTAACAACCTGATGCGCCGTATGGATGAATTGGAATTGACCATTGAAGAACAACACGCTGAGTTAAAAGGACTTATTGGCAATCAAAAGGCAGCATGAAGGTAACAAGGAAGATAGTGATATAAACAAACTCGTCAAAAGTTTAAAGTCGAACGTCTGATCTTCGGCCTGTGACTTTCAACCTTTGACGTTCGACGAAGGAGAACTTATGACCGGCAAATATTACGATGACCTCGAAGTGGGGATGAAATTTAAACACGCGGGACGCACCGTCACAGAAATGGATAATGTGCTCTTCTCCGCGTTGACGATGAACTCACAGCCGCTTCATATCAACCAGGATTTTGCTTCACAAACGGAGTTTGGCCAGCGGCTGGTCAACGGGATCTTCACATTTGGGCTGGTCGTCGGTTTGACCGTCCCCGAGTTGACGGAGGGAACCATCGTTGCCAACCTCGGATATGACAAGGTTATGCATCCCAATCCTGTTTTTCACGGGGATACGATCTACGCCGAAAGTGAGATCGTTGAGATGCGCGAGTCGAAATCGAGACCAAATACAGGAATCGTGCGGATCAAATGCTGGGGCAGGAAACCAGACGGTACAATTGTGGTCGAGTTCGAACGGACAGCGATGTTTCTAAAGCGTTCGCAAGTTTGAAAGTTGGAACGTTCTCACGTTCAACCTGACAACTCTCAAACGTTCAAACTTGAAAACGGAGAATTATGCACTCACGACGCGCACTACTCTACATGCCCGGCGATGACCGCCGAAAGATCGAAAAATCCACAACACTGGGAGTTGATTCCATTTGCATGGACTTGGAAGACGGCACCGCTGTCAACAAAAAGATTGAAGCAAGAGCGGTAATTGCTAAAGCGATGAAAGAATTGGATTTCGGCGACTCCGAGCGATGTATCCGCATCAATAGCATTGGTTCAGGATTTGAGAAGGATGACCTCGCCGCGGCATTACCGGCGAAACCTGATTCGATTGTCGTTCCCAAGATCGAAACAGCGGAACAGGTGAAGTGGGTCAGTGAACAGATCGAGTCTTTTGAACTCTCGAACAAATTGAATCTCGGAAGCATTCGTTTATTAATCGGGGTGGAAACCGCCAAAGGGATTTTGAATCTCAAAGAAATAGCAGAAGCAGACAAACGCCTCGAAGCGATCATCTTCGGCGGAGAGGATTACACCGCGTCCGTTGGCGCGGTGCGGACGAAACTGGCGACGGAACTTTTATACGCGCGGCAGGCTACGGTCACGGCGTGCGCGGCGAATGATTTGCAGGCGATAGACATCGTCTACATCGATTTCAAAGATACTGAAGGTCTGCACATCGAAGCGCAGGAGGGGGCAGGATTCGGCTTCAGCGGAAAACAGATCATTCACCCGAATCAGGTCCGGGTCACGCAAGAAGCGTTCACGCCCTCCGATGATGCCATCGCGTACGCAAAGAGAGTTGTCGAGTCGTTTGAGTCCAGTCAAAAAGAGGGGAAGGGCGCATACGCACTCGACGGCAAAATGATCGACATGCCACTTCTTAAGATCGCACAAAAAGTTTTGGATCGCGCACAGGCGGCGGGAAAAATATAATCTCGATTCAAGGAAAACAAATTGTTACCGATCATTTACGGACTCATCTCGTCCGCATCGTGGGGCGCGGCAGATTTCATCGGCGGACTGGCAACCAAAAAATCCACTTCAATCCGGGTTTTATATCTCGCTGAGATCGCAGGCTTCATCCCGTTCATGATCCTTGCGATCATCCTGCGCGAACCCATCCCATCGATCAACGACTTTTTGATGGGGGCATTCGCAAGCCTGATCGGTTTGGGCGGGCTTATCTTTTTATATCGCGCCCTCGCAGAAGGTCAAATGACCATTGCCGCGCCTGTCTCCGCGTTATTCGCCGCGCTCATTCCCGTGATCTTCGGACTCTTCACACTGGGGCTTCCCTCCGTCACAACGTTGATCGGATTCGGACTCGCCTTCCTCGCGGTCTGGCTGATCTCACAAACGGATTCAACGAACTGGCGCTTCTCGATCTCGGACCTGCGCCTGCCTCTGCTCTCAGGCTTTTTCTTTGGCTTTTACTTTATCGCCATTCACAAAGCCACGCTCAATGCCTTTTTCTGGCCCCTTACATCTGCGCGCTTCGCTGGCTTCGTCGCGCTTGGGCTCTTCGCACTTATCACGCGTCAACCCGCCATGCCGCCTCGTAATGTATGGGGATTGTGCATCCTCAACGGCGTGATAGACATCGCGGGTAATGGCTTCTACGTTCTCTCCACCCACACAGGTCGCATTGACGTTGCGGCAGTGCTCGGCGCGCTCTACCCCGCCTCGACCGTATTGCTGGCATGGATATTTCTGAGGGAAAGAATGTCCCTGATACAAATGCTGGGAATCGTTTTTGCATCTATCGCAATCGTTTTGTTTACTTTATAAATCCTGGCGCTCTTTGCGTGCTTCGCGGTGAAAAAGTATGATCGAAATCAAACCCGTTCGAACAAAAAAAGACAGACGCACCTTCCTCACCTTCCCATGGACCATCTACAGGAACGATCCGTTGTGGGTCCCGCCGCTCATATCTGAACGCGCAAAAGTGATTGACCCTGAGAGGGGTTTATTTTTCAAGGATGGGTTCGCCGGGTTCTTCATCGCATGGAAGGATGGTCAATCTGCTGGCACGCTCTGCCTCGCAGAAGACAAGAACAATACGCGCACAAAGGGCTTTCCCGAATGTATGTATGGGTTCGTCGAATGTATCGAAGATTACGCCGTATTCAAATCCATGTTCGATTTCGCCGAGGCATGGGCGCGCGCCCGTGACATGAAATCGCTGTATGGACCCTACAACCTCGACCGTGAAGACTCGCGCGGGATACTCATCGAAGGGCGTGACCGTCCACCCGTGATCCTGTGCGGGCACCATCCTCCTTACTATCAAACTTTCTTCGAACAATACGGTTTCGAGAAAAACGGGGAGGACGGTCTTGCCTACGCGATTGATATTGATTTGGGCAATCCAAAGGTCCAGAGGTTGATGCGGCTGGCGGATAAGGTCCGCCAGAAACA
>DATDAG010000050.1:0-6895 GCA_036525495.1 Anaerolineales bacterium | reverse complement strand
CGCGGTTTTCCCAAAGCACAAGGATGGGAGCGGCAATGAAGATGGATGAATATGTTCCGCTCAACAACCCGATCAGCAGAATCGACGCGAATTCGCGCAACGTGACCCCGCCGAACATGGCAAGCGCCAACAAGAGGAATTCGACAGTCATCAACTGGGTATTGATCGATCGTTGGAGGGTTTGGACGATAGAGTGGTTGACGAGTGTTTCAAATTCCAGGCGGCGATAGATATTCGAGTTTTCGCGGATGCGGTCAAACACAACGATGGTGTCTTGCATAGAGAAACCAATCACAGTCAGCAGGGCGGTCAAAAATAGGGAGTCGATCTCCCAGCCCCAAAAGATGCTTCCAACTGCAGTGATGCTGAAGATGATGGCAACGTCGTGGATCATGGCAAGGATCGCGCAGATGCCGTAGCGGAAGGCGTTTGCCACCCCGCGGAAGGACCAGGCGATGAACAAGACGACCAGCAGGGAGGAAACGACCACAGCCAGCGTACCGCGGGATGTGACCTGTTCACCAATGCTTGGACCTACACTGTCAAAACGGACAACGGTCACAGTACCGATAGTATCAGTTAACGATGCGAGCACAGCGTCACGGTTGTCATTCTCGAGGAATTGGGAGCGGATGATGTAACTGCCAGTGTCGCTGGTCTGTACCTGTACGTCTGCGATATTGGCGTCCTCGTAGACCGCGATGATCTCACTTGTATCAGGCGATTGATCCGTGAAAGAAACTTCGAGCAGGCTCCCACCGGTAAAGTCAATGGACAGGGGGATGCCCCCGGCAAACATGATGATAAGCCCGGGGATGATGAGTAGCAGGGACAACCCAAAGAAGATATAGCGTTTTCCAAGAATATTCATTTTGTCTTACTCTCCTAGATGCCGATCCAGCGTTCAAGATTTTTGGGTTTGAATGTTTCCAGCGCCAGCGCAAGCAATGTGTGGGTTATGTACAGGGAGGAGAACAAACTGATGACCACGCCGATTGCCAGGGTCAACGAGAAGCCCTTGACGATGGTGGCGCCGAACGTACTCCCAAACCAGAACAGGATGGCGGATGTGATGAGCGCGGCGATGTTCGAATCGCGGATGGAGGGCCATGCACGGCTCCAAGCCTGATCGAACGCCTGTTTCATCGTCCGTCCGCCGCGTAACTCCTCCTTCAGCCTTTCGAAGACGAGGATATTCGCGTCCAATGCAGAGCCTGTGCTGAGCATGATGCCTGCGATGCCGGGCAGTGTCATCGTAACGCCGATCAGCTTGAAGATCGCGAACAGGATAACTGCGTACATCAGGATGGAAATATTCGCTGTGATACCGGGTAAACGGTAGTAAATACCCATGAAGAGGATCACAATTGCGAACCCGATCATGCCGGCAATAAGGCTGCGTTGCAGCGAGTCTTCACCCAGCGTGGGACCGATAATGCGTGTTTCAACCACTTTCAATGGGATGGGCAATGAACCGTATCGCAATTGGACACCGAGACCGTTTGCCTCTTCAGCTGAGAAGTTCCCAGTGATCGTTCCGGAGCCATCGGGGATTGCTGATTCAATTCGCGGCGAGGAGATGACGCGTTTGTCCAGAGTGATGGTCAGGAAGCGGTTGACATTTGCGGCTGTGTGGTCGCCGAATATCTTTGCGCCTTCCGGGGTCAGAGTAAAGTCGATGGAATAATTATTGCCCAACTGAGAAGGTGATACTCCCACGCTCCTCAAGTCTTTGCCGGTCATAACAGTGTGAAAGATCGGTTGTCCATCTTCTCCATTCGTTGGCGGGGCGGTGTCGGTTGCCGAATCGGTTCCAAAGTCCGTTTGAAGGATCGTGCCGATTTCCGGCGAGAATTCGCCGGTGTCCACAAATTCGAGCAAGCCTGTCTGCTGGATAATGTCGAGGATGGCGTCTGCATCATCTGCGCCGGGGAATTCGCCCACGATGCGGCGGTCACCAGCCACCTGGATCAGGTTCTCGCTCACGCCCAGGGCGTTGGTTCTATTTTCGACAATATTGCGCGCCGTTTCCATTTCCTCTGCGGTGATCTTGGTGGTTTCAGGCAGGTCAGCTTCCAAAAGAACTTGCAGACCGCCTTGAAGGTCAAGCCCGAGTTTGGGCGAGGTGCTCGATTGGAAGAGGGTGGAACCGTCTCTAGGGTTGGTTAATTTGATCTCATCGATCAGGTCGACCCATAAGGCGAGCCCGACAATGATCACGATGAGAATGATTCGGTTGGTTATGTTTCTTATCATGCAATCGTTTCTCCACTCACAAAAATGCCAGCCATAGGCTGGGCGGCAGTCATTATACTCCCGTTGGGTGTGAGTGGGTAGGACGATTCCGCAAATTGTCTACGGATATACCCAATTTTCAAAAAGTGCATCCAATTCACAGGCACACTTCTCTTCGGCGAGCGAATGTAAATATTCGGGCGTGGCGATTCCCCAAGAAAGCGATTCGGTATATTCCCTCAGAAAAGCATCGAAAGTTTCGACTCCCATTTCTTCGCGCAAAGCGACAAAGAACAAGGCTCCACGCCCGTAGACGATTGCCCCGTATTCAGCGCCCTGATAGTTTGCAACGGGCATGCCGATTGGGATGTTTGCGTTATCCACACGTGCCCACCTGCCTTCCAGCCAGGCGCGAAAACCATCTTCGCCGTTCTTGCCGTATTGATCTGTATAATATTGGAGGGTGATGAATTGTGTCAGTGATTCATCCAGCCAGGGATCGTCAAGTTGGTCGTTGCCGACCAGGTTGTAGAACCACTGGTGTCCTACTTCATGCGCGACCGTGGACTCCATGTACTGGCTGGCGGGCGAACCGTCGTAATCGCTGCCAATATCGTAAATACGTGAGGTGATGGCGATGATGCCGGGATATTCGATCCCCAATGCGAGATTGGGCGTCGCGACGATGTCCAGTTCTGTGTATGGGTATGGCGCGTAGCGTTTGCTGAACACCTCCAGGGATTTTGATGCCGCCTCGAGCGCGAACTGCGCGCCGTCCATGGAGCCTCGTTTTGCATAACTGCGGATTGTGACTTCGCCTAACGATTGGAAAATCTCTTCGAATTTTCGACTCGCCGCAAGATAGAAGCCGCGTGCGGGACCATTCGAAACAGTCAAAACTTGAGCCCGCCCATCTTCGGCGAGGCTGACCTCGCGCCCGGACGTGACCAGCGTTAAGCCCTTCGGTGCATGAACGCGTACCAGATAAAACGAAGCATCCAGGTAGGTTACATCGCCATTCTGCGGCGGGATTTCCGCGTTCCAGCCCTCGTCGTCATACACAGCGATCACGGGATAGGCATGTGCAAGCGCAAGCACATCGTTAAAATATGCAAGCATGCCATAATTCAACTCGACGGTTCGAGGCACGGTGACTGCGTAATCCATTTTGATGACGATGCTTTGACCGACCTCAAGCGGAGCGGAGAATCGCACGATCATCAGACTGTTCGCCAGTTGATATTCGGGGGTGATGGGTTGACCATCCACTGTCAGATTGGAAACTGCCATCTCTCCGCCAAGGATGTTGGGGAAGAGACGGAATTGCACATCGTTCAACTCGACATCTTCCGTATTCGTGTAGCGGACTTCTTCTGTTCCAGTGATCTGATACAGGTTGTCGGCGATGGTAAATTCGATGTGATAGACGCTCGCGCCTTCGAGTTCATCCAGCACAGATTGCTCTGATGTGACCAGTCCCATTTGGAAGATGGAGCGGTCATCCCAAGGCGTATCCATGGGATCGGGTTTGGGTGTGACAGTGGGGGAGTCAGGTTCAGGTGTTGATGTGGAAGGGTCGAGTGTTGGGATGGGAGCGGTGCAGGAGGCGAGTAGCAGGCTGAGGCTTAAGTATGAGGCGAAAAATCTTTTCATCGAGTCCTTTCGTTCAGGTAATCCAATGCTTTTTTCAAGACCTGTTCGGGAGTCAGGTCGTCGGTATCGATGATTATATGTGCGTGTTCGTGAGCGTGGGAGAGCCTGCGGGACTGTTCCTCATAATCCTTTAATCGCCAATTGAGTTTGCGGCGTGCCGTGCTGACAGGGAACGATGAGTGGAGGAAGACCAGAATATCGGGCTGGGAAATGATCTGCCACATGGCTGGCACATAGGAATGTTCCTGCGCGATGTGGCGGCAGGCGTAGCCGTGCTTTTCAAGACCCGCGATGAGCGTTGATTTCCCCGACCCGCACGGACCTACAACACCTATAAGCGGACGATTACTTGCAGGCTCCATTACTGATTGTCCTGCACCAGCTTGGCGAGCTGCTGTGGACCTCCCAGCACTGCCAGTGTATCGCCAGGTTGGAGCGGATGCGCGTCTGTGGGGTGCATTTCGCTTTGCCCGTCCCGGCGCAGGAGGATGATGTTGAGGTGGTAATTATCCTCCACAAAGCCAACGTTTTGATTTGCATATTTGGATGTGGGGTTGATTTTTATGCGCGCCAGGCTGAGTTGTTGTCCCTCGATGGAAATTGGGTTGGTCACATTTGCGCCTGCCGCGGCGGCGGCAAAGACGGGCGCAGCCATCTCCGTCGCGCTCAAGGCGTTGAAACCGAATTGATCGTGCAGTTCGTGGGCAAAATCCTCATCGAAAATACGGATGACCACTTCGATGTTTGGGTTGAGCCCGCGTGCCTTGAGCGCGATCTGTAAGTTCATGGCATCATTCTGGGTGGCAAGGATGACAGTGTGAGCGTCCTTGATGTTGGCGGCTTCGAGGGCGATATTACGCGTGCCATCTTCCTGGATGACGGGTACGCTCATCGCCTGAACAGCTTTGAACGAATCGATGGACGGGTTCTGCTCTATCACCACTACTTCCCTGCCCATTTCGTGCAATCTGTGGACGACACGATACCCAAGATGCCCCAGCCCGACCAGAACAATATGGTCTTTCATTGTAGATGCAACTGCCATCTCCCACTCCTTGCTCCGCGCGCGGCGGTTGAAAAGCAGACCGCCGAAATCGGCAAGTCCTTGTGCGAGGATGATGATGCCCACAATGGGCATCAGAAAATGAAACGTTTGTAAAATTACGTGTTGCGGGAAGTCCCCGACGACTTGAAGAAAGGTCGCGCTCAGGACGATATAGATCGCTTCGCCCGTACTTTGAATTGGTTCGCCCAATTGACCTGACAGCCACCTGTAATAGTATCCGCCCCCAACAACTACAACGATGAACACGATCAGCGGCATCTGGAATTCCCTCATCAGGATCAGCGTATCGCGCCACCCCGCACGCCACTTTCGCCAGGGCGACTTCACGGTTCGATAAACTCTTCGATGGGCAGGCGCACCGTCATGCGGCGGACATTGTCCCCATTCCGCGCAGAGACTTTGAGCACAACTACGCTGATGTCATCCGCGGGGCGGTTATCGTCCAGTGTGACGGCGTGCGCCAGGAGTGTATCTGCAATGCTCTGCGGGCTCGGATCCTGGTCTTCCATCATGGACTGTAACACTTCCATGGTGTTCATAGGTTGACCGCGTCGGGTACCTGCATGGACGAGTCCGTCGGTGTAAAGGACAACCGTAAGTCCGGACTCGATCTCGATCTCCGTAATGGAAGGACGCACATCGCGCGACGTGCCAAGCGGAATGCTTTCAACATCCACGCGGTCGATATCCATATTACGGCAAATGAACATGGGAGATGGATTGTTACGGGTCAATACGATTGTGCCGCTGTGCAGGTCAATGGAGGCGATGTTCAGCGTGCAGATCACTTTCCCCTTTTTATCTGTGAACAAAGCATCGGATGCCGCACGCGCCGCGGCTCCGTCACGGACGCCTTCTGCCAGCAGCCCGATCACCTTGCGGACAACCATCTGTGAAACGGCTTTTGCGCCGCGTCCCGATGTCTGCCCATCTGCAAGCACGACGGAGAGTCCGCCGTTGGGGCGTTCGACCACTTCCAATGTGTCGCCGCTTTCAGAAGTGGCGTATTTATTAACCTTGGCTACGGCAATTTGAACTTCCATGCCTCCATTTTACTATGGAGTTTATTTCCCTTGGTTTCCCGTGTTGATTGTCCTCACGATTTGGAGATGCTCGTCCATCACTCCACCGGCAAGGTAATAAGATCCTGGGTCAAATACATTTCTATAAGATCTCGATCTGGCTGGAATCCCAAATGTGGTAATGACTCGGTCAAAGGAACAGGTCGCCGCGCAATCCCCAGCCTGGCGGTTTCAAGCGGATATTCATCATCCTCTCCGCCGCCTGCGATGCCCTGCCAAAAGCCTTCATCCGCTCTCATCAGAAGAGCATATTCGAGACCAATGCTCATGCCATTTTGCCTGTTCTTTTCTGCGGCGAAAGCCAAATATTACGTTGATTTGTACTTGACGCTCCTCCATCCACCCGCTATAATCTGCCCGCTCGATTGAAAATTAGCTAGTCAAAGAAATAAGGAGTAAGCCGAATGCCCCCACATCCAAAACGCAAACATTCACAGGGACGCCGCAACAACCGCCGCGCCCACGATGCCTTGCAACCCCGCAATCTAACCCTGTGTTCCAACTGCGGTTCCATGCGCCTTCCGCACACCGTCTGCGCCAACTGCGGTCATTACGAAGGACGCGAAGTGGTCGAGATCAAGAAAGAAAAGAAACAAGAGTCATAACTCCTTGTTCTCATCAACGGGTCGTGACGAACACGACCCGTTTGTGTTTTAAATCAAAACCATCGCACTGAGCTTATTGAGGCACAAAGCGAAGATCGCGGTCGAAGCGCATGTACGCAAGAAAGCCTGCTCTTCGATTTCAGGTCTCTACGAGCAAATGTCCCTCGGCTCAGGGAGGAACCTACCATGAATTTCAACCCCAAAACCACCGTATTCGTATTCCCCGGTCAAGGCTCACAGGCTGTTGGCATGGG
>DATDAG010000049.1:0-10601 GCA_036525495.1 Anaerolineales bacterium | reverse complement strand
GTTTCAACTTCTGCTCGTGCGCTCAAGTCACCTTCAGTGATCCTATGTGCAGCATTTGACAAGTTTATGATGGGTTTGGTGAACACATTCCCCAAGAAAAGACCAAGGATTGTAACAAGCACCATGGTTCCCAAAGTCGTCCCAAGAATAAGTAGAAACACTGATCTTTCCTGTGCAAGGACTGTATCAGCAGCAATATCAATACCGACAAGGCCTACAATCTTTCCCTCTACATCATGGAGTGGAGCATATGCTGAAAGAAAGGTTCCCCATTCGTCAGTGTAAAAATCTTCATCTACAAGTGTTGTGTTGGTTTTATAGGCTTCGACCATTTTAGGGCTGGCATCTTCGTATACCTCTGCCACTGCCGCTGTATCCTCGTCGCCGGGTTGACCTGTATCTACTACAAAATACAATTGCCCTTCTTCATTTCTACGCATTGTATAAATATAAACAAGGTCAGGTTCTGTTGTGATAATAGCTGTGTTGATCGCTCTGATCTCTCTGAATGCGTCAGAATCTTCATCACCTGGATTTTGAACAGCGGCGAGGAGGTCTGTATCTTGTTGTAAGGCAATGATATTGACCATATTCAGCAGACGCTGACGGATATCCTCACGCACCTGCTTTCGGAAATTGGTGTATGTAACAGTCCCGAGAATGGCAAGGGAAGTCAGCGCCACAACCGTGAATGCTGTAACGATCTTCACGCGGATATTACCACCCCAAGCCTGCCGTACCGCTTGAGCAAGAATTGCCGCAAACAGAAGTGTGATGACTACAGCAAAAAAAACATTCATTGTCGGCGTGGGGTTTAGTCTTCCAGGTGGGTTGATAACACTTACAACAATGACGAAGAGCAAGACTATGACGGCCGTAAAGATTGACCATCGCCATGAAGGACGCGGTAAAGCGCGCCAAACCAACAGCGCCGAAGAAACAAAGCCATACAGGAATGCCGGCCAAAAAGACTCGGTCAGGAATGCCGCGAGGAGAACTGGCACTAATAAATTCAGACCAAAGATAATGCTGCTTCCCAATGTTAACTGACCACGTCGCATCAGGTAAATACTGGTCAGGCTTGCACCAGCCAATACCACGGGAAACCCGACTAGAACATAATCTTGCCAATCATGGAAATTCACTGATGTAACAGCATAGAAGAAGAAGGCAATCGCTGCAAACGATAACAATGCTGCTGCCCAGGTTGCACTGACAAGCAAATCCCTTTCAGGATTTGGCTGCCCTGATATATCGCCTTGATCTTTATATACTTTTTCTGTATTTAAGGAATTTGGTTGAGTCATTCTAAATGCTCCTGATATTCTCTCTGCCGATTAATCCACAGCGGTGGTATGGGCTGAACCATTGTTTTGGCCAACCATTGCCTTGACGCGTGAGGCACCGATGGCAGTACCCAGTTCACGGATGGCGGTCTGAAGCGTCTCTTCGATCGTGGTAGTGCGCTGGATGCGGCTGCCGATCATATTGACCAGCGACTGCAATTCTGCTTCTTTTTGAGACAGTTCGAATGAGCGCACGTTTTGAATGGAGGTCGCCAATTGTGCGGCGAGTGTTGTCTGGATGTTGACGTCAGTCGCTGAGAAGCGACCAACCTGCTCGGATTGAATGTCGAATACGCCGATCACGTTGCCGCCGACGATCATGGGGACAGCTAACTCGGAGCGCGTATCGGGTAACAGCGGGTTGGGGAGGTGGTCCGGTTCCTGTGTTACATCGTTTACGGTAACGCCCTGGCGTTCGCGGGCGGCGCGGGCAACAAGAGACTGCTCACGGTCCAGCGGGATCAAGCGTCCCTCCGCTACCATGACGCGTCCTGCCTCGCCTGCGCCTGCGGTCAACACGAGGTTCTCGCCTTTTTCATCGAGAAGGTAAATGTGCGAGTGGTACAGGTTGAAGCGTTCCTTGGTCAGGTCAACCACTTCCTGTAACAGCCTTCTGGATTCGAGGATGGTGGCTGTCGCAGTACCTACTTCAGCCACAATCTCCAGGTCTTTGGTACGGGCGGCAACGCGTTGTTCCAATCCTTGCAGTGTTTCCTGCAATTGGGATGTCATGCTGTTAAAGGTCGAGGCAAGTGTACCGACCTCATCAGTACTGATCGCATTTGCGCGGCTGTCCAAATTGCCACTGGCAACTTCCTTGGCGGTTTGCGTAAGCTGTGTGATGGGCCTGACCAAAAATATTGAGAGGGCAATGGCTGCCGCTACCGCAAGAACCATAATGATGGTCATCACGATGAGCGCGCCACGAATCTGCGCATTGACGGGAGCGAAAGCCTCTTCCTGGTGTTGATGGAATACGACCATCCAGCCCAGATCGTTTACAGCCTGGTATCCTTCTGATGCTTTTACTGGCGTTTGCAGTACAACACTGGGGACATTTTCAAAATCCATCGTGACCATGCCCTGCTCAGCGGCTTCCTGAAATTCTGCATATTGTTCCGGTTGTATCGAGTCCAGTTGCCCCTCATGGAAGTATGAAATTACTTCTCCGGGGATAAATATATCTGTTTTACCTGTTTCGCCAACAGACTCACCAAGAATCGGTACAAGTGCTGAAGCCAAATAGGTGGTGCGCAAGATGCCTATGATTTCGCCGGTTTGGTCACTTCGAATGGGCAATGCGATCTGCACAGCCAGCGCGCCTGCGCTATCGTCGAATTCGGGCTCACTGACGTACACTGCGCCCTGTTCATCATTGTAGGCGGCCTGCCACCAGCCTTCATCAGCCTGATAATAATCGGAGGTGCGGTTGGTTGTACCAGCCAGACCGCCATACACATCAGTGATAAATACTTCAGCATGGTTTGGAAAGGCTTCCTGGAATTCAAGCAACTCCAAAGCCACCTGGTTTGTAAGGTTTTTTTTCACGAGGGGATCAGCATTATTATTCGCGGCATCCGCGGCACGCCATCGAGCATCGTTGGTTTCCAAAATGGATTGGATGGCGCTGTCATCTCCTTCATAGGTGTTATTCGCATCTTCCGCCGATTGTTGCAGGATTTCGTTCAAAGACAATGTCGTTATGATGTTGATTTGTTCATTAAACAGGGCGCCGATGCTGTTTGCAACCTCATCAGTGTGCTCAAAAAGTTCGCGTTCCAGACTTTGTTGGAGAATATTGTTGGTTGATATATACACATACACAGCCAGAGTACCGGCGGCAACGAGTGTAGTACCGATAAATGCCGCCATCAGTTTGTTGCGCATACTGCGCCCCCACGTCTCGCGTACTGCCTGAACGATAAATGCTACAGACAAGACCGATATAAGAATTGCAATGAATGTATTGAATGCAGGTGGATTTGCAAATCGGTTGGGTAGTCCAATGAGCTCAACAATTACAATCACAATCAAGATTGTCAGGGTGACAATAATCGACCAGCGCCAGGATCGGCGCGGCAAAGCCCGCCAGACCAACAAAGCTGTGGAGACGACTGAATAAGAAAACGCCGACCAAAATGTGTCACGGACAAAAATCGTAAGAACCACTGGCAGGATCAAGTTTAGGGCAAAGACTATTTCGCTTCCCAATGCCAGATGACCTCGCTGCATGATAAAGATACTTGTCAGGCTCGTAACAGCCAGGAACAATGGAAAGCCAACCAGGATGTAATCTTCCCAATCAAGGAAATTTACCGTACTGATCGCAAAGCCAAAGAAAGCCAATCCTGCGACCGCCAGAAAAACAGCAGCCCAAGTTGCATTTTGTACCACCTGAGCATCGGAATCAGGCTGTTGGGTAAAACCAACCTCGATTCCTGATATATCTTTAGTATCCCTAGGTTTTGATTGAGTCATTTTTTTATTCCTCTTTTCATCATTTCAAACGTTGCCGCTTACTCGTTGACAGCTACCTTGCTCTCACCAGCCAATGTAGAATGATCAAGAGAGACCAGTGTCTGGCGATTGCCAAGAGCATGACCCAGTTCACGGGCAGCCACCTGCATGGCTTCTTCAATCGTGGTTGCAGACTGGATTCTTTGCGTGATTGTGTTGATCGCTTCCTGCTGGCGGGCGCGTTGTGCGGTCAGTTTTTGCAGAGCCTGGCGCTCGGTAATGTCGGTCACAGTCACGCGTAAACGAGGATGATCACCGGGCAAACGCACCAGGCGGATTTCGCACGGAAACTCATCTCCCTGCCCGTTGATGTGATTCCACTCAAAGATATTCGAGCCTTTTTCCATGGCAACGCCGATCAATTCCATCGCTTTTTCGGTTGAGTCGCGGCCGTCTGGCTGTGTGGGCGGGCTCATCTGTGCGGGACCTACCTTTACCAGTTCTTCACGCGGTAATCCGTAGATCTTGGTTGCGTTTTCATTGGGTTCTGCAAACAGCCCGTTTGTCAGATCAAGAACGAGAATCCCTTCTGTTGCGTAGTCCACCAAAGATTTTGCTTCCTGGAGGGCCGCTTCAGCCTTGGCATATGAATTGGCATTTTGGATCGAGATGGCAACCTGACCAGCAAGCGATTCGAGCAGGGTTATGTCATCATGGGTAATGTCGTTTGTGACATCATCCTGCACATCCAGCACACCCAGCACTTTATCCCCGACGGCGATCGGGATGGCTGCCTCAGCTTTTGTATCAGGCAATAGTTCATTGGGAAGCCAGTCAGGGTTTTGAGATGTATCAGACACGAGAATGGATTCATTGTTTTCAGCGGCACGTCCCACCAGACCGCGTCCTTTCGGGAGATTATGTCCGCGTTTCATCATCTCTGTGCCTGCTTCGCCGGTACCAGAGGTCAATACCAGGTTCTCATCTGCATCATCGAACAGGTAGATCTGGGCATAGTAGTAGTTGAAGGCTGATTGCACCTGATTCACCACTGCGCCCGCCAGTTGGCGGGGATCAAGGATGGATGCCAGACGGCGACTGACCTCAGCGGATGTTTCCAATGCTTTGGTACGTTCGGCAACGCGCTGTTCCAGCCCAGTAGTAAGAGATTCCAACTCGCGGTTGGTCTCTCGCATTTCTTCCAACCTGATCTTTTCCGTGTCATTACGGAAGTTGGTGAGCAGCATCAGCACCACGCCGATCACGGTTATCATACCGGCTTGTGCACCGATGTTTTCCGGCAGGTCAACACCAAAGGCTTGAATGGACAAATATGCGCCGATGTTTAGACCGACCAACAGGAAAACTGCTGGTGCGGAAAGAAATGCGCTGGCTACGATCAAACTTATCGGAACATAGATAAAAACCTGCGCGCCATAGTCAACATCATTACCCTGGGTGATCATGGCAAGATATGCCAATGAACTGAAAGAGATCGCGAACAGAAATACGGCGCCGTGATACCATTTTGTTCTGGCTATGATATAAGCGGTCAACAGTACGATAAAGGCGATTCCGATTGGACCTGCAAAAGCCTCTACAATACCTACGCGCGGTGCACGAGCCATTCCTCCAACAAGGTCGAGCAATATGATTGCGAACAGGAAGGAGGTTGCGAGTCGCGCGTTCCGTTGTTCGACAATATCTGTAAGCTTTTTGGATGGGGCTGTCAACCAGTTCCAAAGATTTTGGAACGATGTCTTTTTTTCTTCATTGCCGTTATTTGGGGGCGGGGCAAAAGATGATTTGACTGTACTGAAAAAATTATTCATTGGTTATTCCTCTCGCTCTTTAACTTGAGTGGATTCTTTCATTTTGATAAAGCGGCAGGCTCAAAGTGAAGCAAGTCCCTTTGCCAACTTCGCTTTCAACGGTCACAATCCCGCTGTGCTGTTTGGCAATCGTTTTTACGACTGCCATGTTCTGATCGATTTCATTGTCATCTTCAAACCCAATGGTTTCGATGAATTCCGAGTCGTGTAGGAGTTCCGGTAGATTAGCAGACGGGACGCCGTAACCGGTATCCCTTATGAAAATTTTGACCACATCCCCTTTGTTTTCCGATGAAAGGATCACCGTTCCGCCTTTGGGAGTGTTTTGGATGGCGCTCCAAACGAGATTACGCAATGCCTGACGCAACTGCACTGCGCTCCCACGGACGATTGAGTCTGATTCTGTCTTCCCAACAGCAAGCAATTGATTCTTTATATCTGCCTGTGACTGAAATTTCTTCGCCACTTCCCAAAGCAGCTTGGAAACGTGCAAGTCTTCGGGGTTTGATTCAGTTCCCAGGTCCATATGCCCCGTTCCTTGTGAATCCGGTTCTGAATTTACTGGCTTTGATTGTTTTAACTCAAATATGGTCTGTGAAATGAGCTGACAGATCCATTCGGGATGCACAGGTTTGGATATTACTTCCTTCACATTGAGACGCTGGGCAATTTCTCTTACTCCTGCCGAGTCATGCGCCGTCAGCAGGAAGGATACGGCAGGGGCTATGGAAGGTTGGTCGTTCAACGCCTCGATCAACTCCATGCCGGTCATCTCAGGCATCATCAGGTCTGTGATCAAAATATCCGCCGCCCCATCCTCGATATGTTGAAGTGCTTCGAGACCACTCGTGGCAGAGAATACTTCCACATGCGAGCCCAGGCGTGAAATGGCACGCGCCAACATGTTGGCTGTGTTGGGATGATCGTCCACAATCACTATCTTTACATGAGAATCAACGGCAGGTAGATTTTGCCCGTTTTCCATGCCACTATTTTGCATGATTTCCCCGGACGGAACGATGGGATAAATTGGAGAAGGTTGGTAAAAGTTGGGACTCTTTGCAGAAATGTCAGGTTGCTCTCCCCCGTGTCTTCACTTGCTATCCCAAAACCAGTCGGTACCCCGTCCCGCGCACATTGATCACGTGCACAGGCTTGCGTGGATCAGGCTCGATCGCCTGACGTATATTGTGGATGTGCCACTTTGTTAACTCCTGCGCTTCGCGTGTATCCGTCTCATACCCCTGCGCCTCGGAAACCAGCGTCTGATAATCCACCACATTGGGTGAATGACGCGCCAGCGCCAGCAAATAATCAAAGGATGTGGGAGGCAGGTCGACATCACGTTCGTGCATTGCCACACGACGGGCATACAGGTCGAGCGTGAGCGCTCCGCATTTGACATAACGGTTATTTGACGCCGATACCTGCTCCGGTTTCGAACCGGTATTTTCATCCCCGTCCACTTTTTCGAGCGCGTTCAATTCGGCTTGCAAGGACTCGATCTGCCGCTGTATCTCGCGTTTACGTCGCTCCTTCTGACTCTTTTCGAGGACGGAATTGGTGCGGTCTATTACAGCCTGTGGTTTGAGAGGCTTTAGCAAATAATCGGTTGCCCCGCTTCGCACCGCCTCCACAGCCGAGTTCAAGTCTGGCTGTGCAGTAAACAGGATGACAGGCAGGTCGGGGAATTTTGCATGGATGATCTTTAGAAGTTCCAACCCGCTCATATCCGGCATACGGATGTCTGAAAAGACCAGGTCGAAGGGATGCTCTGAAACGAGTGTGAGTCCCTCTTCCCCGTTTGCCGCAGTAGTGACTTCATAGTCCGCCCGTTGCAGAATGCGCGCCATTGTCTGACGCAGGCTGGCTTCATCGTCAATGATCAGGATGTGACCGACCATATTCATTCCTGTCCTTTCTGATCAATGGGAAGCCAGATGTTAAAGATGGCTCCGTCTCCCGGGGCGTTTTCTGCTTCGATGCGGCCAAAGTGTTGTTCGATAATGTCGCGTGAAATTGTAAGCCCCAGACCTGTGCCGGTTTGTTTATCCGTTATGAAGGCATCGAATATCTGCGGCAATAATTCCGGGGCAATGCCTGGTCCCGTGTCTTTCACGCTGAGGAGAACTTCGTTTTGCTGAGGCAGGTTCCGGGTCCAGACAATGAGGCGGCCGCCCGGTTTCATCACTTCGATCGCGTTGAGGAAAAGGTTAAGTACCACCTGCCGGATCTGATCGGACATTCCCGATACGGGCGGCAGGTCAGAGCTTGGATGGAATTCGAGGGAAATCTGCTTTTGGCGCATGTGAGTGGCAATCAGGGTGTGAACATCTTCGATCAGATCGTTGAGTTCCACCGGGCGGAAGTCCCTGACCCTGCCAGGACGATAGGCGCTTCGCAGGCGTTCGATGAGCGATGCCATGCGCTCTGCCTCGGAAAGGATGACATCCAGATCCTGCTTTCCCTGCGGGGAGAGTCGTTCTTCATCCTTGAGGAGGAAAAGGGCGTTTTGAATTGCCTGCAAAGGATTATTCAGTTCGTGAGAAACGGAAGCGAGCAGGCGCCCCACCAGCGCCAGCCGCTCGCTCTGGACCAATTGCGAACGGACAGTTTGTTCCTGGTGCAGGGATGTTTGCAAATTTTCGTAGAGGCTGGCTTTTTGAAGACCAACCGACAATTGATCTGCCACGGCAATCAATAACTGTAAATCATTATCCGTCAGCCTGTTGGGAGGCTTTTCCTGAATGTCAATCACTCCCATGACCTTTCCATCCACTATGATGGGCACCGTCATTTCTGATTGGGTGTCTGGCAGGAGCGGGTTGCGTGAAAAGAACATAATATCATTTACGTTATTGGTGACAAACGGAGTAGCCGTTTCAATTGCGTGACCCACAACCCCTGTTCCTCTCGGCAGGCGATGTTCCATTTCCAGTAATCGGGCTCCGATCTCTCCACTACCGCTTTTCAGTATAAGATCGCCGCTTGATTGCTCCATTAAATAGATCTGCGCATGATAATAACCAAAGTTTTGCTGGAGCAGGTTTACAACATCATTGAGGAGTTCATCGGTGTCCAGGGAGGAGGCCAGTCCCTGATTGGTCAGGTACAGCGCGTTTATCTCTTTTAAACTTTGTTGCGTTGTTTCGAATAAACGGGTGTTTTCAAGGGCGATCGCGGCTTGAATGCTGAGCCCGTTCAGCAGATCCACGTCGCTGGTGGAGAATGCATTCAGATGATTGCTTTGCACACTGATCGTTCCGATGGGCTTTCCTCCGCTTTGCACGGGAGCGACCATCAGGGAGCGATGGGAAGGTGTTGTTTCCTTGTGAACATATAGAGGGCTGTCGAAAATATCGCCTATATTTATCGTTTCGCCTGTTTTGATAACATACCCGGAGACCCCATCTTTCAGGTTTATCCTGTGCCGTTCAGATGCTTTTGTTCCTGTATCAAATCCGGCGATCGCTCTGGGGACAAGCGTATCCTGCTCAACGTCCATGAGATGAATGACACTTTCTTTAGCCTGTCCGATCAAGTCGAGCGCCGAATCCACGATCAGTTGCAATACTTTGTCTGTACCAACCCGCTCGGTTTCACTAAGCGCCCGGCTGATCTTCATCAGGGCGGTACTCTCTTTTAGGCGACGTTGAATTTCAAGGTGTTGTTGAAGGTCGAGAAGTGCCACGGCGACTTGGTTGCCTGCTAATTCTGCATGCTCAATTTCCTGTGGGGTGAACGAGTGAGGAGAATTGAAGGCAATGATCGCCACTCCCAGTTTTTGATTTCCGGCGATCAATGGAATGCCTATGATGGACTTTGCCGGATAGCGTTTAACAATTTCAAAATTGATGTACGGCGAACTGAACACATCTTCTATCGCAATAACACGTCCGACGCGCAAGATCGATGCGGTAATACCCATTTCCTCCGGATGGACTGCAGCCTCTGTGAAAGGAAAGTCCAATCTGGCAGTTGTTGCGACAGGTATGGCAAGTTTTGTTTCTTCATTCCAGCGCAGGATATAACAGTCATCCGCTTTTATGATCTTTTTCATTTTTGATGCCAGAGAACGCATGATGGCATCGTAATCGCTGGAAAGCAAAATGGCGCTCGTCATTTCATTGATGAGGGCAAGATATTCATTCTGGCTGCGTAAATCATCCTCTGCCTTCTTGCGGCCAGTGATGTCGGTCATGTGAGCGAGTGCTTTGTGATTCCCCTCGTCGTCTATGTAATACCTGATCGTCAGCAGGAGGTCGAGAAGATTCCCGTCCAGAGTGCGGCTGACGATCTCCCTCTCGAAATACGATTCTCCTTCCGCGAAGGCGATCAACTCTTCCTGGAAGTTTTGAGGGGACACGAATTTGCCCAGGCTCCCCAATACATCTGATTTTTCTTTGGCATCATACAACCTGAGCATCGCTTCGTTTGCATCGATGATCTTTACTTGTTGCACTGACCGCTCCAAGAACTCAGGATGTTCCATTATGTAATTGCGAAAATCAGTCACTCCCTCCATATGCAGTTTATCAAATTCAGATTTGACTTCTGAAAAATCCTCCTCCCAGATGGCAATGTTCGCATTTTCAAAAATATCCCGATATCTGGTTTCATTTCCGCGCGGTTTTTTATTTTCCATCATGCGCCGAATGGCGGAACCTAATCTGGTGAGGGGCGTGGCGGCAGAATTATTCATAAGGTCACGGAAAAATTTTACTACCCTATTCATAAATTTGGGCAATCCTGCAACGTGCCTGTCAGATGCGCGGATCGGATACCTTCCCTTCACGCCGGCTTCACGCTTCGCAGGAAATGATATGCACGCGCTGACAAATTCATCTAATCAGTTCGTGGTGCGAAACTCCAGGAAAGCGGATAGCAACTGAAAGTTCTTGAGAGTTTTGCACCGAGATATGTTTTTGTTTTTTGTACCTTGACAATCGAATAGCTCCAATGTTCA
>DATDAG010000048.1:0-4416 GCA_036525495.1 Anaerolineales bacterium | reverse complement strand
AGTGACTCGTCGATCATCTCAGGTAAAACCTTGGGCCATTCAGCGAGGTGCACAGACTCAGGTCCGGATGGATCCACGGAGCGGACGAGGTTCTGGTACAACTCGTCGGCGAGGAAAGGCATGGAGGGGGCAAGCAGTTTCGAGATTGTGACAAGAGCCGTGTACAGGGTCGAGTACGCGGCTTGTTTGTCGGAATCCGATTCCGATTTCCAAAAGCGGCGGCGCGAGCGTCTCAGGTACCACGTGGACATCTTCTCCACAAATCCTTCGATTGGGCGCGTCGCGTTTGGCACATCGTAGTTTTCGTATGCTTCCGTCACGTCACGGACGAGCACATTGAGTTCGGATAACAGCCATCGGTCGAGATCGCTGGTGGCTATTGGCGCAGTGGTGACGGTGGGTTTATCGAGATTCGCGTAGGTCACGAAGAACGAGTACACGTTCCACAACGTGAGCGTGAAACTGCGGATGACCTCGCCCACCAATTCGGAAGAGAAGCGACGTTCCTGCCCCGGCGGAGTTGCTGTGTAGAGATACCAACGGAAGGCATCTGCACCGTTCGCATCAAGAACATCCCAAGGTGCGACGATGTTGCCTTTCGACTTGGACATCTTCTGTCCATCGCCATCCAGAATGAGACCGAGACAGATCACATTCTTGAACGAGACCTTATCGAACAGAAGTGTGCTGATAGCGTGAAGTGAGTAGAACCAGCCGCGCGTCTGATCAACGGCTTCGCAGATGTAATCCGCAGGAAATTGCGACTCAAATTTTTCTTCATTTTCAAACGGGTAGTGCCATTGCGCAAGAGGCATCGAACCCGAGTCAAACCATACATCAATCAGGTCTGGGACGCGCGTCATCTTCCCGCCGCACTCTGAACAATCCCAGTGAACTTCATCCACATAAGGGCGATGCAGATCGAGTTCACTGAGGTCCTTTCCAGCTTTCTCAGAGAGTTCTGCAACCGAGCCGACGCCTTCACGATGTTTGCAATCGGCACATTCCCAGATCGGAAGCGGTGTGCCCCAATAACGTTCGCGGCTCAACGCCCAGTCGATGTTGTTGGAAAGCCAGTTCCCAAAGCGACCTTCCCGCGTGTGTTCGGGAACCCAATTGATGGTGTTATTCAAATCCACCAACTTGTCACGGAACGAACTCGTGCTGATATACCAGGATTCCCGCGCGTAATACAAGAGAGGAGTCTTGCATCGCCAACAGAAGGGATAGGTATGCGTGTACTCGCCAGATTTAAACAACAAACCGCGCGCGCGCAGATCTTCTGTGATGTCGGGGTCCGCAGTCTTGACGAACACACCTCGCCACGGCGTGACTTCTGAAACGAATGTCCCATCGGGCAGGACAGTCATCAGGACAGGCAGATCGTGTTCTCTGGCTGTTTCCATATCTTCCTGACCGAACGCGGGAGCAATGTGTACCAACCCCGTTCCGTCTTCGGTTGTGACGAAATTACCCAACACAACATAATGAGCAGGCTTGTCAGGAGGCAGGAATGTGAACAGTGGATGATATTTCACACCCTTCAACTTCTTGCCTTTGAACGTCTCTACGACTTTCACCTCCTCTTCGCCAAAGACTTTTTCCACCAGCGACTTCACAAGGATTAACTTCTCTGTGCCGCCGTTGTGATAACGTTCCACTGTCACATAATCTTCATCGGGATGCACAGCGACAGCGACGTTGGCTGGCAATGTCCAGGGCGTCGTCGTCCACACGAGCAAGGAGGTATTTTCCTTGTCCACCAGCGGCATGCGGACAAAGACCGAAGGATCGGTCGCTTCGTCGTAACCGAGGGCAACTTCATGGTCGGAAAGAGGCGTTCCGCAGCGCGGGCAGTACGGCACGACCTTGTAGCCTTTGTACAGCAGGTCTTTGTCCCAGAAGTTTTTCAGAATCCACCAGACCGACTCGATGTAGTCGTTGGTGTAAGTCACATATGCTTCTTCGAGGTCAACCCAAAAGGCGATGCGATCAGTCAACTTCTCCCAATCTTGAATATATGTGAATACCGATTTCTTGCAAAGTTCGTTAAATTTGTCGATGCCGTATTCTTCGATCTGCTGTTTGTTCGTAAAACCCAACTGTTTCTCGACCTCGATCTCGACGGGAAGACCATGCGTGTCCCATCCGCCGCGGCGCGAGACGTGATACCCGCGCATGATCTTGTAACGCGGGAACATGTCCTTGAACGCGCGCGCCAACACATGATGCACGCCAGGTTTTCCATTCGCAGTCGGCGGTCCTTCGTAGAAAACGTACTCTGGTCCGCCTTGGCGCTGCTCAACGGTCTTCTTGAAGATCTCGGCCTGCCTCCAAAATTTCAGCACGCCTTCTTCCATCGAAGTCACGTCGAGTTTTGAATTTACAGGTTTGAACATTCTGCCTCCGAATTTTTATGTCGCTGCGAGAAGCGACGAAGCAGTCTCATACTACGAGGAGATTGCTTCCCACAGGTCGCAATGACGGGGTCAAAAAACAAAAACTCTCATCTCCTTTCAGAGACGAGAGAGATCTCGCGGTACCACTCTGATTCCACGCACTTGCCGTTTAAGGCTTACGCAGCACTCATTGGACGACCAACATCATCCTGTCCCTGTAACGTGGAACAACCACGGCGCACCTACTCAGTTTCAGTTTGCGGCTCCGAGATGATTTTCAACTTGCGTCACTGACCTGCTCTCACTACACCAGGCTCGCTGACAGTCTCAACAAATTTACTCGTTCTCTTCTCAGCCTTTTCCCGTTAAGCGGGATAATACAGATTTTGAGATTATGCCACAGGAGGTGACCTACGTCAACTTGCATGAGTTTTTAACTTGCGGGATAATTCTACACATGATGACTCTCCTGTTAGATGCCGACTCCGTAAACAAATCCAGCCATCAGATTTTCACCGCCTCCCGCGTGGACCTGAACCTGACCCAGCCTCCGCAACGCTTTTTCCGCCACGGATGGCAATCTTGGACGCTCACCTCGTGGCTTGATCCATCCACTCCCCCGCTCCCTATCCGCGCACCAGAATTCCGCGCAAAAGACGAAGATTCAGCATACGCTTTTCATAAGAAACACATTAGTGCATGGATAAGTGCAGTGGAACTCGGCGATGATGATATATTGCTTGTTGGTTCTCTGGACTTAAGCGGGAGAATTGAATTAAGTGACTACACGCTTAAAGGATTTTACGAAGATGCACACGAAGGCGAGTGGCTTCTTGCCCGCGGCAAAGAAGACGAGGTCTTCGCAAAGTACACGTCCATCCTTGAACTGAAATTCGGCAAGACGCGCTTTGAAACGCCTCCCCGCGTCTGGTGCACGTGGTATTCTCTCTACAAATGGATCAATGAACCCATCATCACCAAAGCCCTTCATGGACTTGGCGATCTGCCCTTCGACGTCTTCCAGATCGATGACGGCTGGCAACTCGCTCACGGAGACTGGGAACCCAACAGGAAATT
Source organism: Anaerolineales bacterium (assembly GCA_036525495.1). Classification (GTDB taxonomy): domain Bacteria; phylum Chloroflexota; class Anaerolineae; order Anaerolineales; family Villigracilaceae; genus Defluviilinea. The sequence continues at coordinate 940 of DATDAG010000048.1, read as the reverse complement.
TCAAGATGGCATGAAGGCGATTGCCAAAAAGATCAAAACGACAGGGAGAACGGCAGGACTCTGGCTGGCTCCATTCATGGTTTCCTCCAATTCACAACTAGCGAAGGAACACCCAGACTGGATCCTTCGCGACGAGAACGGCAATCATGTCCAAGCAGGGATAACATGGGGAGGCATCACTTGGGCACTGGATTCAAGTCACCCTGAAGTGCTGGAATGGCTCGGTCAATTGACGCACAAAGTCATGGATTGGGGATATGGCTACCTCAAACTCGATTTTCTTTATCAAGGCTCGATCACTGGAAAACGATACAAGGATATTCCGCGTGAGGAATCATATCGCAATGCGTTGAAAATCTTGAGAGAAGCGGCAGGAGACGCCTACATCCTTGCCTGTGGCGCGCCGATTATTCCTTCGCTCGGTTTATGCGACGGCATCCGCATTGGACCTGATGTTACAAACTACTGGATCAACCAAGCCCTGACGACCTGGCTCAATAACCCGAATGAAACTTCCACCGTCAATGCCATTCGGACGAGTATTCATCGTCTATGGTTGAAATCGCTTGTCAACATCGACCCCGATGTGCTGTACTTCCGCACAAAACACAATGCACTCAAGCCTAGCGAGATGCAGTTGCTTCAAGACTTGGGGACGATTACAGGCTTCAAAGCCACGTCTGATTTGCCGCGGTGGTGGAAACTGCAAGAGAAGGAAAAAGTTCGGGAATATCTGGAAGCAAACCCAAAGGTCCAGAAAAAGAAGCGGTATGAATTTCAAATTGAGAATCGGGATGTGGACTTCAGTCCAGTAGCCCCCATTCCCACATCAAACTTGGACATACCTGTTTGGCTGGCGAGGATTTTGGGGTTATTGAAGATCGCCTGGCATCAAATTTTGCCTGCCATCCTTGCATCGTGGACGAAGTAAGTTTATTCA